>NZ_JBELQE010000074.1:0-4306 GCF_040270385.1 Methylorubrum podarium
GGAGAGGGGGCGACGCTTCCGGAGAGGTCGCTCCCCTCACCCGACCCGCTTCGCGGGCCACCCTCTCCCGCAGAGGGGAGAGGGAAGAGCCGGCGCGTCGTCTGGAGCATGCTGGACACGCCGGCTCTCCGCAGCATCAGAGCCCTACGAGCCCTTCTCGGCCTTGGCCTTCACGTTCTCCAGGCCGGATTTGTAGAGGCCGGACACGGCCTTCTTGGACGCCTCGTCGTTCAGCTCGGGCGGCGGATCGTTGTTCATGTAGCCGCGGTAGAACGCGCCGCGCCAGGTCAGCTTCGACTTGGCTCCGTCGCCCTCGACTTCGATCGTCGAGGAATAGTCGTTCACCGGCAGGACCTTCACGTCGACCTTGTTGATCCGGTACATGAGGGTCTTCTTCTCGGCGTCGTACTTGGCGAGTTCCTCCTCGACCGTGGCGCCGCCCTTCAGGGTCAGCGTGCGGGTCGCCTTGACCTCGTTGCCGCCCTTGCCCTCGGTCTTCTCGACCACCGGAATCCAGCTTCCGTCCTGGAAGTTGCCGACGATCGCCCAGACCTTGTCGGCGGGGGCGTTGATCTCGATCGACTCCGAGACCTTCTGCCGGGTCGGGCCGTGCGCCTGCGCGGCAAAGGTCACCGTGGCGAGCGCCGCCACGGCCGCGAGCGTCCTGAACTTCATGTGTTTTCTCCTCCCATCGAAGCCGCCGAGCATGGCCGCTTCACCCTTCGTTCGAGCGACTTGTGTCAGGAGCCGCTCTTCTCAAGCCTGGCCTTGAGCTTCTCAAGGCTGGCATGAACCCAGGCCCGCACGGCTTTCTCCGAATTCTCGTCGTTGAGTTCGGGCGGCGGGTCGCTGTTCGGATGGCCGCGGTAGAACGCGGCCCGCCACTCGACCCGCGCGTGCTCGCCCTCGGGCCGCACCGAGATCGTGGCCGAGTAGTCCTTGGCCGGCAGGTCGGCGACGTCGTTCTCGAGGAGGTAGTAGGCGAAGCTCCGGTGCTCGGCATCGAGCTTGCGGCTCTCCTCGACGATGGCGTGGCCGTTCTTCAGCGTCAGGCGGAAGACCGGCTTGTCCGCGCTTCCCTGCCGCTCGGCCCGCGCCACGTTCTCGATCCAGCCGGCATCCGCCGGGTTGCCGACCACGGCCCAGACCTTGTCGGGCGAGGCGTCGATGGTGACGCTCTCGACGATCTTGCGCCGGGTCGGCGCGTGCTGCGCCTCTGCCCCGAGGGTGGTGACGGCGAGCGCCGCGGCGGCGAGCAGTGCGATCCGCTTCAAACCGGGAATCTCCTCAGACATTTTTTTGCCGTTGCCGCCTCACAGGGGGCGGCTCGTCCCGTCGAGGACGCGGCCGGTGCGCCCCAGGGCGTTCGCGACCTTGTCCTCGATCCAGTCCCAGGCCTCACGCTCGGCGGGGCCGGCGGTCTTGGCGATCGCTATGGCATGATAGGCCATCTCCGTCAGGACCTTTTCCGGCTCCAGCATGTGGAGCCGCGTGGACAGGATCGCCGCCTCGATCACCGCCGCCTGCGCCCGGTTGTAGCCGATGAACGGCACGTGGCTGACCGCGTGCACCATCCGCCCCCGGTAGCGCGGACGCTGCGGGTCCTCCTCGATCGCCGCCACCTCGAACTCGGCATGACCGAAGCATTCGGCGAGGCGCTTGCCGGGAATGTGATCGCAATCGACCACCGGCCAGTCGCGCCGCCCCGTCACGACGCCGGCGATCACCCGCACGTCGCTCGGCGCCGAGGCCGTGAAGAAGGGGCGCTCGGCGAGGTTCTCGATGGTCGGCGAGGGCCGGAACGGGGCGAGCACGTAATCCTCGCCCTCGCGGATCAGGCCGAACGGCACGAGATGCATCGCGCCCGCCGCCGACAGGGTGGTGACGACGGTCTCCAGGATCAGCGGCATCGAGCATCGGTCCGAACGGTGGTCACCGGCCTTCGGAAGAAGCCGATGCGCAGGTGATTAATTCCGGTCCTCGTCCGGCACCAGACGGCCGCAGACGATGCGGCCGCCCTTCGGCTCGGCGAGCCTGTCGGGCTCGGCCTCCGGGCCGCGCCCCGTCTCGGTCTCGGGGGGACTCGCGCCCTGCTCCGGATCGGCCTCGGCCGCGCGCGCGGCGGCGGGCGCCGCGGGGCCGCTATGCTTGGTATGGGCGGCTTTCGTCGGCCCGGCCGCCTTGAAGGCGGTGGTGTCCTCCTGCGCCCGGTCGGCGGCGCAGCCCCAGTCGAGGGGCTCGTCCTGCACGTAGCGCTTGCCCAGCCGAAACGCAGTCTCGGCCTTGGTCAGCTCTCCGCCGAGGTAGAAGGCGTGCGCGCCGTCGCTCTCCACGCTCAGATCGGGGAAGAAGGCCATCGCGTCGGTGCCGGTCTTATAAACGCTACGGTTGTAGAGGTGGATGCCGTCCTCGGCAACCGCGATGCGGTAATTGGGATCGCGCACCTCCGCGGCGAGCGCCGCGATCTCATCGGAGGTCTGCACGAAGGGCCGCTTGTCGTGCAGCGCCAGAAGGTCGCGGCCGTAGCCCTTGGGCAGGGCGGCGTCCTCTTTGGCCGCGTACATCACCCGGCGGGCGGCGTCGTGCTCCTCCACCGTGCGGCGGGTGTGGTTCGAGACCTGCACGATCAGCACGTTGCGGATGGCGAGTTCCGAGCACATGCCGACGAGGAGCGCCGTGACGCCGAGGCTGTCGGCCTCGGTGAGTTCGGTGAGGTTGCCGGTGCCCATCATCATCTCGATGTGCGGCCAGCGCGCCCGGATCTCGCGGTAGCGGACGATCGAATCGACGAATCCGAAATGGATCGGCTCGAGGATCGGGTCGGCCATGTAGGGCCGGCCGGCTCGCTCCATCCGCTCGATCGCCCGATCCAGGGAGGGCAGGTCGTCGGGCCGCATCGGCACGAGGATCGGCACCGCGTCGGTCTCGAAGGCGAGGTCCAGCGTCTCCTCGTTGAGGCTCAGAAGATAGTCGGCGCCGGCCCGCGCGCCGCGGGTCAGCTCGTCCAGCGAGAAGGAATCGACGCTGACCCTCAGCCCCGCGCCCTTCAGCGCCCGCACGCTGTCCTCCAGATGCGGGAACGGCGTGTCGGGCAGGCCGCCGAGATCGATCACGTCGGCGCCGCGGCGGGCGAGGTCGAGGCCCTTGGCCAGGATCTGGTCCGGCGTCATCTTCGAGGCGTCGACGATCTCGGAGAAGATGCGCAGATCGTGGCGCGAAAGATCGACCTTGCGCCCGGTCAGCCCAAGATAAGCCGGCAAATCGACGATCTCGTCCGGCCCGCGCTCCACCGGCAGACCGAAATGCCGGGCCAGCGCCTCCGGGTTGGCGCGGCAGCGGCCGGGCAGGACGATCCGGGTCGCGCCCTCGGGCATCTGCACCCGGCGCTTGATGATCTCTTCCGTCATCAGCGCGGCGACCTTCACCCCGGCATCGGCGATGCTCCAGGTGAAGCGCTCGGCCGGCAGGGTCGCCGCGACCTTCTCGAGCCGGGCATGGGCCAGCTTGCCGGTGATGAAGACGAGGTGCTCGGGCGCGCTCATGCGGCGTGCCTCTCGGGGGACGCGTCGGGACCGTGGATCTCGATCGCGCCGGGATAGGCGGCGGCGAAGCCCGGGAAGGCGGCATCGACGAGGCCGGCGCGCGCGAGTGCCGCCGGGTCGGCGTGAGCCGGGACGGCGGCGGACTTCACGAGGATGCAGCGCTCGGCGCCGATCGTGCGCGCCAGCCAGAGGGCGAGGCTGTCGGAGGTGACCGCCCAGCTCTCGGCGATGTCGGGATGGCCGGCCTTCAGCGCCACCGGGTCCCAGATCACGGAAACGCCCCGAGCCAGAGCGCCGGCGACGGCACCCGGGCTCGCGGCAATTGCGAGCCGCGGTTCGAGCGCGGAAAACACCTCGGCCATGCGGCCCATGGCGTCGAGGGCGAGGCAATGGGCGAGCCTGTCGTCGAAGCCGAGGGCGGCTTGCGCCGTCCGCACCGCGTCGGCGAAGGGGCCGCCGCCGGGCACGATCGCGACGGGAGGGTTGGCCGCGCAGCCGGCGAGGATGGCGCGGAGCCGCTCACCATTCGAGACGAGGCTGCCGCCGATCTTAACGACGAGGGCACCCCCAACCCTCTCCCCTCTGCGGGAGAGGGTGGCCCCCGAAGGGGGTCGGGTGAGGGGAGCGCCGTTTCCGGAAAGACCTGAGCCGGGGGCGCCCCCCCCACCCCCCCCGGCCCCCCCACCCCCCCCGGGGGGCGGGGGGGGGGGGGGGGGGGGAGAAGGCGGGGCTAAGGCCGGGGGGGTGCCGCCGGGGGTTGTTGG
>NZ_JBELQE010000075.1:0-9594 GCF_040270385.1 Methylorubrum podarium
ATGCCTGCGCGGAAGGGGCGGACGCCCTGGTGATCGTGACGGAGTGGAACGCGTTCCGCGCGCTGGATCTGGCGCGGCTGAAGGCGCTGATGGCCGCCCCCGTCCTCGTCGACCTGCGCAACGTCTACGCGCCGGCAGAGGTCGTCCGCCACGGCTTCGCCTATGCCGGCATCGGGGTTGCATGAGGGCGACCGCCGATCCGCCACCGATCCGGGGGCATTTTCGAAGCCGTCTCATCTGATCAGCAGGACCGCTGCAACTTGCAAGCGCAGCAACCCGGCAGCTCACGCCGAAATCGATCTCAAGGGAAGAGCGAAAAAGATAACCTAAAATCCTCGGCAATATTCGCAAGTTCTTCGCCACATTCGCGGCGAGACGATGGCAATTTGCGAACGCGACCCAACATTCCCGACTGATATTTGTTGGTCTCGGCATTTCGCCGCTTTTTGGCCATCAACGATTCACTGATGAATACGTGCCACACAATCTCCCAATCTCTCTGGATTAAGAGAGGGGTTGCAGCCAAGCGGGTTGGACGGTCCTGTCGGTCAGATTAAGAGTGCCTCTTAAAACCTCCGGTCGTCGGCCGCCCTCCATAGGGGCGCCGCTGTGAAAGCCGAGGTTTCACGAGACATTCGCGGTGCGGGGGAAATGCCCGCGTCGGACGGACCCCCGGTCCCTGCCTCACGAGCGTAAACGGATCGACGTGACTCACCGCAAGAACATCGCGATCGTCGGCCGCGCCTGCCGCCTGCCCGGGGCTCAGAACGTCGAGGGGCTCTGGCAGCTTCTCACGGAGGCGCGCTGCGCCGTCTCGCGCATCCCCGAGGACCGCTGGTCGCTTCAGGCCTTCGGCCACCCGCGGGCGCAGGAGCGGGGCAAGAGCTACACCTGGGCCGCGGGCGTGCTCGACGACATCTGGTCGTTCGATCCGGGCGTGTTCGGCATCTCGCCGCGCGAGGCCGAGCAGATGGACCCGCAGCAGCGCATGCTGCTGGAACTGACCTGGGAGGCGTTCGAGGATGCGGGCCTGCGGCCCTCGTCGGTCGCGGGCAGCCATATCGGCGTGTTCGTCGGCGCCTCGGCGCTGGATTACGGCAACCTGCGCATCCTCGATCCGTCCTCGGGCGACGCCTACGCCGCCACCGGCAACACGCTCTCGATCATCTCGAACCGCATCTCCTACATCTACGACCTGAAGGGGCCGAGCTTCACCCTCGACACCGCCTGCTCGTCCTCGCTGGTCGCGCTCAACGCCGCGATCGCGGCGATCGAGGCGGGTCAGGTCGACACCGCCGTGGTGGCGGGCGCCAACATCCTGGCGAGCCCGTTCAACTTCATCTCCTTCTCCAACGCGCAGATGCTCTCGCGCACCGGCCTGTGCCAGGCGTTCTCGTCGACCGCCGACGGCTATGTGCGCGCTGAGGGCGGCGTCGTGCTGATCCTGCAATCGGCCGAGGCCGCCGCCCGCAGCGGCCGGCCCCTGCGCGGCGTGATCGCGGCGAGCGGCGTCAACTCGGACGGCCGCACCACCGGCATCTCGCTTCCCTCCGGCCACGCCCAGGGCGCGCTGCTGGAGCAGGTCTACCGCGAGGCGGAGATCGACCTCGACCGGATCGCCTTCGTCGAGGCGCACGGCACCGGCACGCCGGTGGGCGACCCGATCGAGGCCGGGGCGATCGGCTCCAAGCTCGGCAAGCCGCGGCGGGCGCCGCTGCCGATCGGCTCGATCAAGACCAATATCGGCCATACCGAGCCGGTCTCGGGCCTCGCCGGCCTGTTGAAGGCGAGCCTCGCCCTCGAGAACGACCTCCTGCCGCCCTCGCTGCACGCGCCCGAACTCAACCCCGAGATCCCGTTCGAGACGCTGAAGCTCGCGGTCAACCGCGCGCCGCTGCCGCTCGCCCGCACCGGGGACGAGCGCTTCGCCGGCGTGAACTCATTCGGCTTCGGCGGCACCAACGCCCACGTCGTGCTGACCGACCCCGCCCCCGTCGCGGCGGTGGCGAACGCGGACCGCGCCCCCGAGATCCTGCTGCTCTCGGCCCAGAGCCGCGCGGCGCTGAACGACCTCGCCCTCGACTACGCCGCGCGCCTCGACGGCGCCGCGCCGGACGAGGCCGCCCGCGTCGCGGCCGCCGCCTTCCACCGCCGCGAGCGCCTCGCCACGCGGCTCGCCCTGCCGATCGGCGCCGAGACCGACATCCCCGCCACCCTGCGGGCGCTGGCCGAGGGCGAGGAGACCGAGGCGGCCGTCATCGGCACCGCGGTCGAGCGCCAGGCCGAGGTCGCCTTCGTCTATTCCGGCAACGGCAGCCAGTGGGTCGGGATGGGCCGCGAGGCCTACGAGGCCAGCGCGACCTTCCGCGCCCGCTTCGATCAGACCGACAAGCTGTTCGAGAAGCTGTCCGGCTGGTCGCTGAAGGAGGCGATGTTCGCCGAGGATCTCGACGCGCGCCTCTCCCTCACCCGCGTCTCGCAGCCGCTGATCTTCGCGATCCAGAGCGCCTCGACCGCGGCCCTGCGCGCCAAGGGCCTCGCCCCCCGCACCGTGCTCGGCCACAGCGTCGGCGAGATCGCGGCCGCGGAGGCCGCCGGCATCCTGAGCCTCGAACAGGCGGTGCGGGTCATCTTCTACCGCAGCAAGCATCAGGAGACGACGCGGGGCTTCGGCACCATGGCGGTGCTGCTCGGACCGGTCGAGGAGATGGAGGCGTTCCTCGCCGACTACCCCTCCCTCGACATCGCCGCCTACAACAGCCCCAAGGCCATCACCGTGGCCGGCCCCGAGGACGACATCGAGGCCGCGATGAAGGCGCTGGCGCGCAAGCGCCGCCGCGGGCGCAAGCTCGACCTCGAATACCCCTTCCACGGCCGGCTGATGGACCCGACCGAGCGTCCGCTGCTGCGCGACCTCGACGGTCTCAAGCCTGCCGCCGGCCATACCGCCATGGTCTCGACTGTGACCGGCACGGTGCTGCCCGGCGCCCAGTTCGGCGCCGGCTACTGGTGGCGCAACATCCGCGAGCCGGTGCGCTTCTGCGAGGCGCTGCAGGAGGCGACCCGCCAGGGCGCCCGCGTCTTCGTCGAGGTCGGCCCGCGCGCGACCCTGCTGCCGCATATCGGCGACGCCATCGAGCCGCTCGCCATCGAGGTCGCCTCGGTCGGCGTGATGCACCGCAAGCCCGTCGGCGGCGATCCGATCGCCAAGGCGGTGGCCGCCGCCCTCGTCGCCGGTGCCGCCGTCGACGAGGCGCGCCTGTTCGGCGCCGACCCGGCGGGCGTCATCGCCCTGCCGCTCTATCCCTGGCAGCGCCGCCCGTTCCGCCTCGCCGAGACGACGGAAGGCGCGGGCGCCGCGCCGCGGCCCTACCACCCGCTCGCCGGCACCCGGCTCGCGCCCGACGGCCTCGAATGGCACGGCCATCTCGACGCGGCGCTGGTGCCGGAACTCGACGACCACCGCATCGACGGCCAGGTGATCCTGCCCGGCGCGGCCTTCGTCGAGATGGCGCTGCACGTCGCCCGCCAGGCGCTGCGCTCCGACAGCGTGACGCTCGCCGACGTCGAGATCCTGTCGCCGATGGTCTTCGCCGAGGATTCGCTGCGCGAGGTGCTGGTGCGCCTATCCGGCTCCGGCAACCAGATCCAGATCCTCAGCCGTCCCCGCCTGACCCCGACGCCGTGGCAGCTCCACGCCTCGGCCAAGATCATCGAGGGCGATTTTTCCGCACCCGCCGCTCGCGATCTCACGATCCCCGCCGAGCATGCGATCGCGGGCGAAGCGCTCTATCGCCGGGCGCTCGCCTCCGGCCTCGGCTTCGGCGAAAACTTCCGGCAGGTCGCGGCCTCGGCCCGCATCGACGAGACCACCATCGTCTCCGAACTGCTCCCGGCCGAGGCCGACGAGCGCTACGGCCTCGTGCCCGCGCGCCTCGATTCCTGCTTCCACGGCCTGATCCTGCTCTTCGCCGAGCTGATGGGCGAGGGCGCCACCAAGGCCTACGTGCCGGTGCGCTTCGGCGAGGTGCGCCTGCTGCGCCCCGGCGCCGCGATCGCCCGCGCCGAGATCCGCACCCGGCGCTGCAACGAGCGCTCGATCCTCGCCGACTTCACCCTGACGGACGCGGACGGCGCGGTGATCGCCACGATCCGCGAGGGCCGTTTCCAGGCCCTGCGCGCCCGCAGCGGCAGCGATCTCGACGCCTACGCCATCACGCAGGGCGTCGAGCGCGCCACCGAGCCGACCGCCCTGCCGCTGGAGCGCCGCCCGAGCGTGGCCGAGCGCCTGCGCCCGAGCCTCGCCGCCGTGACCGCGCCGGACACGGCCGATCTCGGGCCGGGCCACCTGCTGCTGGAGGGCTGGGCCACGGCGCTCGCCTACCGTCTGGCCGAGGGCCTGTCCGAGAAGGGCAAGGTGATCCTCGACACCCGCCTGCCCGCGGCGCTGCGTCCTTGGGCGACCAACGCCCTCTACGCGCTCGAGAGCAGCGGGCTCGCGACGCTGGACAAGGGCATCTGGCGCCTGCGCCGGGACGTGACCCTGCCGGCGCCCGAAGAGACCATGCGCTGGATCGCGGCCGACCATCCCGAACTGGCCGCCGAACTGGTGCTGCTGGCCGACACCACCGCCCTCGTCGGGCGCATCGTGGCGGGCGAGGCGGTGAGCGCGGCGAGCCTGCCCCCGGCGGCGCTCGACGCCTTCCACCTGCGCGGCGCCACGGCGCGGGCCGCCGCCGAGGTCGTGGCAAAGATCGTGGCGGAGAGCCGCGAGCGGCTGCCGTCCGACCGGGCGCTGCGCATCCTTCAGGTCGGCTTCGGCCCGCTCTCGGCCCGCGCCGCCGCGCTCGCCCGAGAGGTCGACGCCCGCCTGACCGTGCTGGAAACCGACCGGCGGCTGGCCGAGCGCGCACGCCTCGGCCTGCCGGGCTCGGTCACCGTGGCAGAGGCCGCCGACGCCCTGCCGGCCGGCGCCTTCGACCTCGTGCTGGCGAGCGACGTGCTGCACCGGTCCGACAAGGCCCTTCCGGGCCAGCTCGCCGCGGCGCTCGCCTCCGGCGGGCTGCTGGTCGCGGTCGAGCCCGGCGCCTCGCTGTTCCGCGACCTCGTCTTCGGCCTCGCGCCGGACTGGTTCGAGGAGGCGGTCGCCGGCATGCCGCTCTCGCGCCTCGACGACGTGACGGGCTGGCAGCGCACCCTGAGCGCCTCGGGCCTCGTGCGCGTCTCCGCCGACCGCGCGGTCTCCGCCAACGGCGACGACCTGCTGCTGGTGGCCGAGGCTCCGGTGCGCCCGGCGGTCGGCCACGGCCAGAGCTTCGCCTTCGTCGTCGGCTCCGACGACGAGTTCGGCGCCGAGACCGCCTCCTCGCTGGCGACCCTGCTGGTGGCGAGCGGCGTCCACGTCTCGATCATCCTCGATTCCGAGCAGTCGCTCATGGAGCTGGAGCGCGAGACCCCGGACACCGTGGTGTTCCTGGCCGGCGCCTTCGCCGGCGAGGGCGAGGCGGCGAGGCGCCTGCGCGACCGCTGCCTCAGCCTGAAGCGCTGCGCCGAGCATCTCGGCAGCCGCCAGACCCGTCTCTGGGTCGTCGCCCCCGGTGCCACCCGCGACGCGGGCGGCGAGGCGGCCGCGGTCGAGGCCGGCGTCTGGGCCTTCAGCCGGACGCTCGCCAACGAGGCATCGAACCTCGACGTGCGCCGGATCGACCTCGCTCCGGCCCTGTCCTCCAAGGACGCCGCCGAGCGGCTGCGGGCGCTCATCCTGTCGGGCACCGACGAGACCGAGATCGTACTCGACGCCGACGCCACCCGCGTCGTGCGCTTCCATCCCGGCCGCGCCGCGAACGCGGCGGGCGAGGCGGCTCCGGCCGCCCGGCTGGAGCGCTCCAACACCGGCGGCCTCAACGAGATGGTCTGGGGTCCGGCCGAGCGCGCCGCCCCCGGTCCCGGCGAGGTCGAGATCGCGGTGGCGGCCACCGGCCTGAACTTCCGCGACGTGCTCTGGGCGCTCTCGATGCTCCCGGAGGAGATCCTGGAGGACGGCTTCGCCGGCCCCCGCCTCGGCCTCGAAGTCTCCGGCCGCGTCACCGCCATCGGCGCCGGCGTGGTCGATTTCGCGGTGGGCGACGCGGTCGTCGCCTTCGCCCAGTCGGGCTTCGCCACCCACGTGGTGGTGCCGGAAATGGTCGTCGCGCCGATGCCGGCCGGGCTCGATCCGGCGGCGGCGGCGACCGTGCCGGTCGCCTTCCTCACCGCCTACTACGCGCTCTGCACCTGCGCCCGCCTGCGCAAGGGCGAGTGGCTGCTGGTCCATGGCGGCGCCGGCGGCGTGGGGCTCGCCGCGCTCCAGATCGCCAAGTGGAAGGGCGCGCGGGTCATCGCCACCGCCGGCTCGCGGGAGAAGCGGGCGCTGGTCGCCGCGCTCGGGGCCGAGCACGTGCTCGATTCGCGCTCGCTCGCCTTCGTGGACGACGTCCGCCGCATCACCGGCGACGGCGTCGACGTGGTGCTCAACTCGCTGTTCGGCGAGATGATGGAGCGCTCGCTCAACTGCCTGCGGCCGTTCGGGCGCTTCGTGGAACTGGGCAAGCGCGACTACGTCGCCAACACCCATATCGGCCTGCGGCCGTTCCGCCGGAACCTCTCCTATTTCGGCGTCGATCTCGATCAGGTGCTCCAGCACCAGGGCGAGGACGGCGCGCGGATGTTCCGCGAGGTGATGGCGCTCTTCGCGGACGGGGGCCTGCGGCCCCTGCCCTACCAGCCGTTCGCCGCCGACGAGACCTCCGACGCCTTCCGCCTCATGCAGCAATCGGGGCATGTCGGTAAGATCGTCGTCACGCCGCCCGCCCCCGGCTCCGTGGCGCGGGTCCGGCGCAACGCCTTCGCGGTCAGCGACAAGGGCGTCCACCTCGTCACCGGCGGCCTCGGCGGCTTCGGCATCGAGGCGGCGCGCTGGCTCGCCGATCGCGGCGCCAAGCGCATCGTGCTCGTCGGCCGCTCCGGCAAGCCGAACGAGGAGGGCCGCGCGGCCATCGCCGACCTCGCCAAGCAGGGCGTGCGGGTCGAGACGAAAGCCTGCGACATCACCAGCCGCCGCGCGGTCGAGTCGCTGATCGACGGCATCGAGACCGGGGGCAACAAGCTCGCGGGCGTGATCCACGGCGCCATGGTGCTGCAGGATGGGCTGATCTCGGCGATCGAGACGAACAC
Source organism: Methylorubrum podarium (assembly GCF_040270385.1). NCBI lineage: Bacteria > Pseudomonadati > Pseudomonadota > Alphaproteobacteria > Hyphomicrobiales > Methylobacteriaceae > Methylorubrum > Methylorubrum podarium. The sequence continues at coordinate 7,213 of NZ_JBELQE010000075.1, forward strand.
GCTGGAGGCGGTGATCGCCCCGAAGGTGATCGGCGCGCAGCATCTCGACGCGGCCACGCGTGGGCGCAAGCTCGACTACTTCGTGCTGTTCTCCTCGGCCACGACCTTCATCGGCAATCCCGGCCAGGGCTCGTATGTCGCCGCCAACGGCTTCATGGAGGGGCTCGCCCGCCAGCGCCGCCGCCTCGGCCTGCCGGCGCTCGCGGTCGCCTGGGGCGCCATCGGCGATGTCGGCGTGCTCGCCCGCAACAAGGCGGTGATGGAGACGCTGTCCTCCCGCGTCGGCGTCACGCCGATGGAGGCCCGCCTCTGCCTCGACCTGATGGCCGAGGCGCTGGAGGGCCAGACCGGCGCGAGCGACGCGGGCGTGATCGCGATCGCCGCGATGCACTGGGGCAAGGCGCGCGAGCGCCTCGCCACCCTGCGCTCGCCGAGCTACGCCAGCCTCGGCGGCGACCAGCAGGCGGAATCCGGCAGCGTGGCCGCCATCAATATCGGCGTGCTGCTGCGGTCCCAGGACATCGACACGGTGCGAAAAGTCGTCTCCGACGCCATCGTCGAGGACATCGCCCGCATCCTGCGCCTGCCGAAGGACGACATCAGCCGCGTGCGCCAGCTCTCCGAGATCGGCCTCGATTCGCTGATGGGCGTCGAGCTCGGGGCGAGCCTGCAGGAGCGCTTCGCCCTCGACGCGCCGCCGGCCGGCATCTCCTCGGGGCTCACCGTCAACGAGCTGACCGAGACCCTGATCCAGGCGGTGGCGACGCCGGTGGACGAGGCCGCGGGCGTCACCCTGAGCCTCGCGACCAAGCATGTCGGCGACCTCGACGCCGCCACGCTCACGCCGTTCAACGAACTCGTCGAGAAGAACGTCTCGGACATCAAAGAGATCTTGCAATGACCCAGCCGTCACGCCCGCAGGACGGCCGGGCCGCACTCGCGAGCTTCGTCACCAACCGGCTCGGCCGCGCCAACGCGCGGCCCAGCCCCGCTCCCGCCGAGACCAGGGCGCCCGTCGCCAACGAATCGGCCCAGGATTTCGAGAAGCTGACCGGCTACCGCGAGCTGCGCCTGCAGCGCTCGGCCGCCGACCTGATCGGCCTCGGCAACCCGTTCTTCCGGGTGCACGAGACCCGCGCCGGCGCGCAGACCCGCATCGAGGGCCAAGCCTACTCCAACTACTCGTCCTACGATTACCTCGGCCTCAACGGGCACCCGGCGGTGAGCGGGGCGGCGCGCAAGGCGATCGAGGCGTTCGGCACCTCGGCCTCGGCGAGCCGCATCGTCGCGGGCGAGCGGCCCGGCCATCTCAAGCTGGAGCGGGCGCTCGCCGCCCATTACGGCACGGATGCCTGCGTGATCATGGTGAGCGGCCACGCCACCAACGTCACCGCCATCGGCGCCATGCTGGAAGCGCCGGACGTGATCTTCCACGACGCGCTGATCCACAACAGCGTGGTGACGGGCGCGCAGCTCTCCGGGGCGCAGCGCCGCTCCTTCGCCCACAACGACCCGGCCGCCCTCGAAAAGCTCCTGGAGGCGACCCGCCACGAGCACCGCCGCGCGCTGATCGTGATCGAGGGCCTCTACAGCATGGACGGCGACGCGCCGGACCTGGCCGCCTTCGTCGAGCTGAAGCGGCGCTACGAGTGCTGGCTGATGGTGGACGACGCCCACGGCCTCGGCGTGCTGGGCCGCACCGGCGCCGGCCTGCACGAGCATTGCGGGGTCGATGCCGCCGAGGTCGATATCTGGATGGGCACGCTGTCGAAGACGCTGTCCTCCTGCGGCGGCTATATCTGCGGTCCCTCGGCGCTGATCGAGTACATGAAATGCACCGCGGGCGGCTTCGTCTACAGCGTCGGCATGTCGCCGCCGCTCGCCGCCGCGGCCGAGGCCGCCCTCTCGGTGATGCAGGCCGAGCCGGAGCGGGTGGAGCGCCTGCGCCGCAACGGCCACCAGTTCCTGGCGCTCGCCAAGAAGCACGGGCTGAACACCGGTTCGAGCCTCGGCCTCGCCGTGATCCCGATCATCATCGGCGATTCGCTCAAAGCCGTGACGCTCTCCGACCGTCTGTTCAAGCGCGGCATCAACGTCCAGCCGATCATCCACCCGGCGGTGCCGGAGCGCTCCTCGCGCCTGCGCTTCTTCATGACCTCCGAGCACACGCCGGAGCAGATCGCTCAGACGGTGGCCACGGTGGCGGAGGAACTGTCCGCGCTGGAGACCGGCGCGACGCTGATCGAGCAGTTGATGGCGCGCCGGGGGGCGTAAGGTCTCTCGTCACCCTCCCCCCTCTGCGGGGGAGGGTGCCCGCGCGAGCGGGCGGGAGAGGGGGCGGCTCAGGTCTTTCCGGAAGCGGCGCTCCCCTCACCCGACCCC
>NZ_JBELQE010000076.1:0-14766 GCF_040270385.1 Methylorubrum podarium
CCCAACCCGGCCAACCTGCGCCCCCATTCCGTCCCCGAGCGGGTGGCCCCCCCCCCCCGCCACCCGTACCTCCGCCCTCCCCGGCCCGGGGCTCTTCCGGCTGGCGCGGGTCGTCGGCCACGCGCTCGGCATCGACTTGGAGCCGAAGGTTGCAGGCTTTCGGAGCCAGTGCGCCGTCCGGCGTGCAGGCGTCGTGGCGGGCGCAGGCCGCGTCGAGCGCATCGACGGGGGCCGCCGGCGCATTGTTGCCCGGCCCGCAGTAATTGCCGTGCAGCAGCATGGGGGGACCCTCGACCGCGGCGGCGGTCTGGGTCAGCGCGGGCAGCGTCAGGCCAGCGGCCAGAAGAAGAGGAAGAATCGAACGCGTCATCGAAAGGCGGGTCTCCTGTACTGGATCGGGAGCGGGCGCGGAGACAAGCTCCGGCTGCGGCCCTCAGCGGAGGCTCGCGGAGCGCCGCCCGGCCGGCGAGGCCATCCCCTCGTCGAAGGCGGCCCGGCATCCGGGGCTGAGGCTCTCCCGCTGAGCCTTCATGCAGCTCACGATGCGGCCGCGGTCGGGGATCGACGTCAGGCACAGCCGCATGACGTCGTCGCGGCAGAGGGCCGCCTGCTCTTCCTCGCCGGCCCGCACGCTGGCCGTGCCGGTGGCCGAGAAGGCGATCAGAGCCAGCACCGTGCGGGTTCCGATCCTCATCATCGAACGTCTCCTGTCTCCTGCCGACCGGGCAGCGGCTCCGGCCAAGGTCCGACGGTGAACGCCACGAGATGTCGGCTCGTTCCTCGGGCCAGCGAGAGCGCCGGCTTCCGCCCCCCTCCGTCGGAATGCGCCGGCGGCGGCCTGACTCGGCCGGAGAGCGTCCGCCGGGGCACGGCACGCAGCCGCGACCGCCGGATCCGGAGGCGTCGGCCTCAGGCCGCTTCCGGCATTTCCCGGTGCAGGTAGTTCGGCCGGAACTCGGCCATCTCCATGAGGCGTTCCAGCTCGGTCAGCGTGAGGCGCCTCCCCTTGCGCTCGATCAGCCCGGCGCGCTTGAGCTCGCCCAGCGATCGGTTCACGTGCACGCTGGTCATGCCGGTGGTGTCGGCGAGGTCGAGCTGCGTGATCGGCAGGTCGTAGCTGTTCCCGAGGGTCAGCCCCACCGCCCGCAGGCGCACGAGCAGCTCGCAGAACAGGTGGGCGAGGCGCTCCACGGCGGAGCGCCGGCCGAGATTCATGATCCACTCGCGCAGGATCGCCTCGTCGACGAGCGCGGCCATGCGCAGGCCGCCGGCCACGGCCGGGCGCGCCCGCAGGTCACGGCTGGCCTCGGGCGCCACCCGCGCGACGCGGCAGGTGGAGAGCGTGCCGATGGTGTGGTCCATCCGGTTCAGGACCGAGGCGTCGAAGTCGCAGACATCTCCCGGAACGAGGTAGGCCATGATCTGGCGTGCCCCGTTCTCCCGCAGCTTGTAGCGGCAGGCGAAGCCCTCCGTGATCGCGATCATGCCCTCGGGCCGGTCGCCCTCGCGGACGAGGTCCGTGCCTGACGGGACCAGCCGCGTGCCCGCCTCGACCATCGCCAGGGCGGCCGCATCCGCCTCCTCCAGCCTGCCGAACCCTTGCAGCTTGCGCGAGAGAGGCCCGCTGACCGCCGCTCCGCCGCCCGGCACGACCTTCATCCTGCCCGTCCCGCCGGCCCGGCCGGCTCATCCCGCGTGTCGAGGACGCCGCGGGACCGCGCCGGCCCGCTCACGCGGTCGCCCGCTCCCGCGAGAGGATCCGCTCGGAGCAGCAGAAAGACGTTTCCTCGGTTCGGCTCTTCCATGTCCGTACTCGGAAAATGAAGCGTTCACGCCGCTGTAAGGGTAAGCGCCACAACGGGTTTAAACGTCGCCGGAGCGGCGTGTAAGATGGCTCATGCCGTCGGTGTGATTCCCGACATTGCGAGGCTTATTGTGATTTCGCTTCGTGAGTAGGGCTGTCTTCGATTGACGTTGTCAATCTTCTTCGACGTCGGATCGAAGAGGCCTGTTTCCGGAGAGCTTGAGTGTTGGCGCTTGGACGCGTCGAACACGGATGTATCTCGGTCTCGTCCTTTCGGGCAGGCTGGCGGCCCGCTCGCGGGAGGCCGCTAACCGTTCCGAGCGCCGCGTTCGCAGACGAGGTAGATGCTGGCGCAGAGGTCCGGGTAGAGCTGACCCAGGGCGTAGCAGCCGTCGAGATAGGCCGGTGAGACGATGTCGGTCTTCAGCAGGGCGTCCCACTGGAAGTTCGCCAGCGCCTTGAAGAAGACGCCGGAGCGGTGGATCACCCGCAGGCCCGCGGCGGCGGCGTCCCGTTCCAGGGTGTCGAGGCTGTAGGTGCAGCGGTGGCCGTGCTGCCGCTCGGCCTCGGTGACGGCGGCGTTGTGGGAGATCAGGCCCATCTTCACCGCGATCTGGCGGGACGGCGCGTTGGCGTTCGGGCAGGCCAGCAGCAGGCGCCCGCCCTCCGACAGCCATTCCGCGTTGACGCGCCTGAGCACCCCGACCGGGTCGTCGAGATGTTCGAGCACGTGGGTGAGGACGACCGTGTCGTAGCGGGCGGGCAGCGCGACCGTCTCGAAGGTCGCGTGGACGAACCGCACGCTCTCGCCGAGCCGCCCCCGCGCCGCGTCGATCGCCTCGCCCGAGGCCTCGACGCAGGTGATGTCGTCGAAGAACGGCGTCAGGCGCCGGGTGAAGTCGCCCCGGAAGCTGCCGAGTTCGAGCAGGCGGCCGGGGCGGAAGAACGGCTCGAAGGCGCGCACCATGTATCTGTGCATCACGTCGAGGTCGAAATCGTAGGCGTAGCGGTGGCCCTCCACGTCCTGCGTCTCACGGTCGAAATCGCGTCCGGCGCTCATGGTCTGGCCTCCCTGCCTCGGTCCTGGGATGTCGTCCCCGCGACCGGACCCGCCGCCGCGAGGTCGAGCGAGAGGTGCAGCGTTCGGTCGTCCCGCGCGTCCTCGGTGAAGCCGAGCCGGCGATACAGGCCGAGGGCCGACGCCGCGCGGTCCACGCTCAGCGCGATCCGCGCGAAGCCGAGGCCGCGGGCATGGGCGATCGCCGCCGCGAGCAGGCGGCCGCCGAGCCCCTCCCCGGTCCGGTCCGGCACCACGCTGACGCTCGTCACGAAGGCGCAGATGCGGGCCGGATCGTTGCAATAGACCGCCACCAGGCCGATCAGCGCCGGGCCGTCCCAGGACTCGAACCGCTCGGCGCGCGCGGCGAGCTTGGCGGCGTAGTCGGGGATCGCCACCCGCCGGTCGAGCGGCGGCGTGAAGGTCCGCGCGCAGGCCGTCAGATGGGCCTCGACATCCTCCGCCCGGGAGCGGTTACGCGCGACGGCCGGCCCGGTCACGGTTCGAGCCGCGCGGCGCCGAAGCCGAAGCGGCCGAAGGCGTTGCCGTTGTAGAGGAGGTAGGTCTCGCCTTCGCAGGTGAAGACGTGGGGGTAGCACTGCATGTCCGCGTCCCAGTCGCCGGGCGTTCCGGCGAGGGTCAGCCGCGCATCGTCCCGCGTCCAGTCCGCGAGGTCGTCGGACCACGCGTGGCCGATCCGGTAGCCGCGGCCGGGATCGGTGCGGAAGCCGACGGGCTCGCGGTAGCAGAACACCATGTGGCGGCGGGGGCCCCGGTCGAACACGCAGGGAAGTGCCTGGGCCTCCTCCGGGCCGAGGCGGTCGGCGACGATCCGGCGCCCCTCCTCCTTGGTCCACGCGATGCCGTCCGAAGAGGTGGCGTGCCCGATCTTGTAGACCCGCTCCGGCGCCGCGCCGGATCCGGCGGCGCTCCAGGCGGTGCCGAAGATGTACCACATGTGGAACAGGCCATCGATCACGCGCACGGAGCCGTCGGCGACGAGGAACGGCTCGTTGAGGGTGGCGCCCAGCACCGGGCCGGCGCCGTGCCGCTCGAAGGACAGACCGTCGTCCCGGCTGACGGCGAGCCCGATGCCGGTCTCCACCGGCACCGAGACGCGCCGGCTCCAGCCCGTGGTGTAGCCGTAGACGAGGCCGTCGTGGCGCAGCACGTTCATCGGGAAGATGCCGTGCTCGTCGAAGGTGCCGAGATCGCCCGGGGCGATGACCGGCCGCTGCGCGAGCCCGAGCACCGCGCTCAGATCCTTGCGCATGTCCACGAAGGCGACGTGGCTGAGATACTGCCCATTCGGCTCGCGGCTGCGGGTCGAGAAGAAGATCCGCACCCGGTCGTCGAGGACGAGCGCCTGCGGCGACTGCGCGAATTCCCCGCTCCCGAAGGGCAGCGGGTGCGCCCGCAGGTCGAAGACGAGGCCGAGCTTGGTCCAGCGCATGGGGTCGGGCCGGTCAGTCGAGGGGGCCGTCGAGGGCGGCGAGGCCGAAGCCGCCGCGGCCGACCTCGTTGCCGAGATAGGCGAGATAGGTCCGGCCATCGACGGTGAAGACGTGGGGGTAGCTGATCATCTGCGCGTCCCAGCCCTCCTCCGACACGTCGATGCCGCAGCGCCCGTCGTCGCGGGTCCAGGTCAGGAGGTCGTCGCTCCAGGCGTAGCCGATGCGGTAGCCGCCCTCGCGGCTGCGGAAGCCGGCGCTGTAGCGGAAGCAGAAATGCATGTGGTAGCGCCCGTTCGCCTCGAACACGTCGGGGCTCGCCTGGGCCTCGTCCGCCTCGATCCGCGGCGGGATCAGGTCGCGGTTCGCCTTGGTCCAGGTGAGGCCGTCGGGCGAGGTCGCCATGCGGATGCGGTAGACCGGCTCGGCCCGGCCCTCGACCCGCTTCCAGCGGCGTCCGGCGATGTAGAACAGGTACCACGTGTCGCCGAAGCGCCGGACCTTGGGCCCGCTCATCACGAAGGGCTCGTCCGGCGAGTAGGGCAGGATCGGCCCCGGTCCCAGACGTTCGAAGCGGCGCCCGCCGTCATGGCTCACCGCGCAGCCGATCGCCGTGTTGAACGGAACCGAGACGCAGCGCGTCCAGCCGGCATAGTAGGCGCGCACCGCGTCGCCCGTGCGGATGACCGAGACCGGGTAGACGCCGAACTCGTCGAAGGTGCCGGGGCCGCCGAGCGGCAGGATCGGCGCCTCGGCGACCGCGCGCACGCGGAACAGGTCGCCCCGGTCGAGATCGACGTAGGCGCTGTAGCTGACGTACTGGCCGTCGGCGTCGGCCTCCGGGCGGCAGGAGAAGTACATCCGCACCACGTCGTCGCAGACGAGGGCGGCGGGCGCCTGGGCGAAGGCCTTCAGCCAGGGACGGCCGCCGACGCTTGCGGGATCGAAGACGCGGCCGAGCTTGCGCCAGCGGGGCACGGGGCATCCTCCGCCTCGATGAGATCGTAGCCGCCGGCCAGCAGGGCCGCGAGCGCGGATCGCGGGTTGAACATCAGCACGTCGAGGATCGACAGCCAGGGCACGAAGGGGTGCGGTCCCTGAGCATAGGCGAAGGGCCGTGCCCGCAGGAAGCGCAGGGCGATGCCCCGCCGCGCGAAGGCAGCCGGATCGTAGAGGGTGGTGCCGCCGATCGGGTTGACGTAGGTCGCCGCGCCCAGCCGCTCGCACAGGTCGATCACCCGGTCCTGCCGCCGCAGGTCGGTCGTGCCCTCGATCGCCGAGGCGGTGCGGATCGGCGTGGCGATGGCGAGATGCGCGCAGGTCCGCAGCAATCCGTGCCGCAGGTGGTCGAACAGGTCCGTGCTCGCGTAGCCCAGAACCTCCTCGACGAGCGGCATGGTCTCGCGCCGGTGCGGCGCGTGGCGATAGGCCTGGGCGATCTGGGCGCAGAGCCGGTCCGGCTCGAACCCCGCCGCGACGCGCCGCTCGCGGATGTCGAGATGGTCCGAATCCTTCTCCAGCGGCAGCGTGAAGGTCACGGGTTCGCCGTCGCGCAGGAAGCGGTTGCGGTTGATCCAGCCCTTCTTGGTGTACTTCACGGTGTCGTAGATCACGAACTGATCGACCGCCGCGATGAGCTGGAAGTAGCCGATATAGGGGAAGAGATAGGGCTGCATGATCGCGGCCGTGACGGGCGCCGTCATGGCCGGGCGATCCGCCGGACGATCCGGGCCACGATGGCGGGATCGAGGTCGGGGTAGATCGGCAGGCACAGCACCCGGTCGGCGGCCGCGGACGCCACGGGCAGATCCTCCCGCCGGGCGCTCGGCAGCGTCCGGTACATCGGAAAATCCGAGATCAGCGGATGGAAGTAGCGCCGCGGGTGGATGCCGTCGCGCTTGAGCGCATCGTAAAGCGCGTCGCGGCCGATCGGATAGTCGGGTCCGACCAGGATCGGGAAATAGGCGTAGTTGGCCGCGCTCTCGCCCGGAAAGTCCAGGCAGCGGATGCCGGGGATGCCCTGCAGGCCCTCCCGATAGGCGGCGTCGACGGCCCGGCGCTGGGCGAGCGCGGTGCCGATATGCCGGAGCTGGACGAGGCCGAGCGCCGCGTTCAGCTCGCTCATCTTGCCGTTGAGGCCGACATCCGGAACCGAGGTCTCGCCGTCGTGGCCGAAGTTCTTGAGCTTGTCGATCCGGTCCTTCATCGCCGGGTCGGCGCAGACGATGGCGCCGCCCTCGAAGGTGTTGAACACCTTGGTGGCGTGAAAGCTGAGCACCGACAGGTCGCCGTGGTTCAGCACGCTCACGCCGCCATGGTCCACGCCGAAGGCGTGGGCGGCGTCGTAGATCACCTTGAGCCCGTGCCGGTCGGCGATGGCCCCGATCGCCTCCACGTCGCAGGGCCGGCCGTAGCAGTGGACCGGCAGGATCGCGCTGGTGCGCGGCGTGATCGCCGCCTCGATCCGGGCGGGATCGAGGTTGAGGGTCACCGGGTCGATGTCGACGAAGACGGGGGTGAGCCCGCTCCAGAGCAGGGCGTGCGAGGTCGCGACGAAGGAATAGGGCGTCGTGATCACCTCGCCCGTGAGATCGAGCGCCCGCAGGGCCATGATCAGCGCGGTCGTCGCGTTGTTGAACAGGGCGACCTGTGGCACGCCGAGATGGTGGCGCAGGCGCGCCTCCAGCTCGCGGTGGAACGGACCGCCATTGGTCAGGATCCGCGTCTGCCAGATCTGCCGCAGCAGTGGCTCGAACTCTTCCAGGGGCGGCAGGAACGGCCGGGTGACGTAGACCGGATCGGCCGCGCTCTCCGCTCCCAGGGCCGCGCCCGAAGCCGTTTCCGGGGCGGTGTCGAGGACCCGTGCGAATTCCTGCTCCAGCCGGCGCAGGGTCGCCTGCACGGGGAGCTCGCGCTCGGGGCGCGGGAGGCTTTTCGCCTCGGGGGCGGGATCAAGCGGCGCGGTTCGCATCGGCCCAGCGCCTCCACATGGCGCGGAAGGCGTCCCCGACCTCCCCGGCGAAGCGGGCGTGATCCATCAGCGCGCTGGCGAAGACGCGTTCGCGAAGCCCCGAGCGGAGCGCGCGCAGACGCTCGCGATCACTGGCGAGGGCGACGGCGACGGCCGCGTAATCCTCCGGCGTCGCCGCCGCGAATTCCTCTAGCCCGACCGCCCTCAGGGCGGCGATGCCCGTGCGCGCGGCGGCGTGGGTGCCGGCCAGGGCGATGAAGGGCACGCCCATGGCGAGCGTGTCGCAGCTCGTCGTGCCGCCGTTATAGGGGAAGGAATCCAGCGCGATGTCGATCTCGTGGTAAAGATAGAAGTAGCCGCTGGTGACGCGCGGGTGCAGGCGCACCCGCTCGAGCGGCAGGCCGGCCCGCACCAGGCGTGCCTCGACCTCGGCCCGGATCTCCGGCGTGTTCATGTCGGCAGCGACCATGAACAGGCGCGCATCGGGCAGCGCCGTCAGGATCTCGGCCCAGGCCTCCAGCGCCCGGTCGCCGATCTTCTCGAGGCGGTTCATGGTGCCGAAGGTGACGAAGCCGTTGTCCTCGAACGGCGCGCGTTCGCGCACCGGCGGGATGTCGCCGGGCGCCTCGTAGGTGGCCGACACGCCCGGCAGCCGCCACAGCGTCTCGGTGTGCAGCGTGTCCGACAGGCCGGGCTCGTCGTGGCCGAAATCGGTCAGGCGGTAATCCATGGCGCGCAGGCCGGTCGTCGCGGGATGGCCGATCCAGGTGACCTGAACCGGTGCCGGCTTGCGGGCGAAGACGAGCAGGCGGTGGCCGGCGCTGTGGCCCGACAGATCGACGAGGATGTCGATGGCGTCGGCCTCGATCCGGTCGGCGGCCGCGTCGTCGTCCAGGGCGGCGATGTTGTGCCAGACGTCGAAGAGCGGGCGCAGGCGCGCCGAGACCCCGTCCTCGCCGACCTGGGTCATGTAGGCGCGCGTCTCGAACCGCGTCCGGTCGAAGTGGCGCAGGAACGGCTCGATGAACCGGGCCACGGCGTGGGTGCAGAGATCGCCCGAGACGAACCCGACCCGCAGGCGCCGGTCGGGATCGCGGTCGTTGGCGAAGGGCCGCCGCCGCAGGAGGGGATCGGCGATGCGCGCCCCGAAGCTCCGGGCGTCGGCGGCGTACGCGGTCGGCGGAACGCCCTCGGCGTAGAGCTTGGCGAAGAGCCGGTTCGAATGGGCCGCGACGTTGAACGGATCCAGCGCCAGCGCCCGGTCGAAGCTCGCGATCGCCTCGGGCAGGCGGCCGAGGCTCTTCAGGCCGCAGCCGAGGTTGATGTGGGCGCCGAAGAAGTTCGGCTTGAGCGCGATCGAGCGCCGGGCGTGGCTGACGGCGGAGGCGTGGTGCCCGATGCGCTGGAGCACGCCGGACAGGTTCGAATGCGCGATGGCGAGATCGGGATCGAGCGCGATCGACTTCTCCAGCGCCGCGATCGCGCCCGGGTAGTCGTTGAGGTTGATGAGGAGGGCACCGAGGCTGCTGAAGAAGCCGGCGTTGTCGGGCTCGCGGTAGATCGCGATGCTGAACAGGTCGTAGGCCTGCTGGTGACGGCCGCTCCGGGCGGCGGCGGCGCCCGCGAGATGGGTCGCCTTGGCGTGGGTGTCGTCCAGGCCGATGACGAGATCGAACAGGATCTCGGCGGTGGGCAGGTCGTCCGCCTCGTAATGCGCCTGGCCGAGGGTGAAGGCCTGATCGATGAAATCCTTGAGGACCGCGCGGGTCTCGTCGTCGGGGAGGCCCTGCTCGCGAAAGCGCTCCATGAGCGCGCGCGCCTCGTTCACCCGGTTCAGCGTCAGCAGCGTGGTGGCGAGGGCGAGCCAGTAGGCCGGCCGCTCGGGCGCGGCCCGGAGGGCAGCAACGAAGTGCGGCACCGCCGAGGCCGGCGCCTCGGTCCGGGTGGTGAACAGCCCGAGTTCGAAATGCGCCCCGGCATGGCCCGGCGCGGCCTCGATCGCGAGTTCGAGGTTGCGGCGCGCCTTGTGGAACCGGCCGGCGGCGCGGTGCGTCGCGGCCTTGGCGAGGTAGCGCTCGACCGGCTCCGCGGCCGATCCCCGCCCGAGCGCGCGCGTTGTCCGATGTTCGAGCATGCCCGGCCTTCCTGCACCGGCCGGACGTTAGGAATTGTTTGGCTAACAGACCGTTAACGCGTGCCGGAAGGCGGCCCAAAACGACGAAAGCCGCCCAAGGGCGGCTTCTCGTAGGTCGGTCAGTTTATTGAGGAAACTGGAGCGGGCGAAGGGATTCGAACCCTCGACCCCAACCTTGGCAAGGTTGTGCTCTACCCCTGAGCTACACCCGCTCTCTTGTCCGTCCGTGCGGCGCCGTGGGCGCCCCCGTCGGTGGGGCTGTGTAAACACCATCCCGCCGGAGGATGCAAGCGCCAAGTTCGCGGCGCGTTCGAGATTTTTGCGCGGCTCACCAAAGCTCGGCCGGAGGCTGTCCGTCGCGGATCTCGGCGAGCCGGGCGCGGGTGGCGCGGGTGGTGTCGGGCGGCAGCGCGTCGAGGGGGAAGAACCCGGCCTCGGCGATCTCGCGGTCGGGCCGCTTCGGGCCCGCCACCGTGAAGGCCGGGGCGATGTAGAGGGCGATGTGGTCGCGGCGCAGCGCGCCCGGGTTGAGGAAGAAGCCGTGCAGCCGCAGGCCGGCCTCGGGCGCCACCACGATCTCGGCCTCCTCGCGGAACTCCCGCGCCATCGCCGCGGGGCCGCTCTCGCCCGGATCGATCCCGCCGCCCGGCAGGTGCCAGCCGGCGACGTAGGTATGGCGCACGAGGCACACCCTACCCTGCCCGTCGACGGCGACTCCGCGCACGCCCAGCGTCATGCCGCGGGTCACGAGCGCGGCGCGCAGGGCCAAGCGGTGGAGCCACGGGCGGTCGAGATTCAGCATCATGCCGGGTCTTGTAGACGGTGGCGCCCCGCCCGTCGCGCTTCGCCTACACGACCCGCAGCGCGATCGTCCCGATCCCGTCGATCCGCGCGCTCATGGTCTGTCCGCGCCGCACCGCCCCGACGCCCGAGGGCGTCCCGGTGAAGATCAGGTCGCCGGGATGCAGCTCGAAATAGGTCGAGAGCAGCGCGACCTGCTCGGGCACCGACCAGATCATCTCGGAGAGGTCGCCCCGCTGGCGCTCGTTGCCGTCGACGGAGAGCGTGATCGCACCGGAACGCGGGTGGCCGATGACACCCGCCGGCCGCAGGGGACCGATCGGTGCGGAGAAATCCGCCGCCTTGCCGAGCTCCCAGGGGCGCGCCTGCCGCTTGGCCTCGTCCTGAAGGTCGCGCCGGGTCATGTCGAGGCCGACGGCGTAGCCGTAGACGTGGGTGCCGGCGCTCTCCACCGGGATGTCGCGCCCACCCCGCCCGAGGGCGGCCACCAGCTCCACCTCGAAATGGTAGTTCTCGGTGCGCGGCGGATAGGGATGCTCGACGATCGTGCCCTCGGGCACGACCTGGAGCGTGTCGGCGGGCTTGAGGAAGAAGAAGGGCGGGTCGCGCTCGTCGGCGCCCATCTCGCGGGCATGGGCCCGGTAGTTGCGGCCCACGCAATAGACCCTGCGCACGGGAAACAGGTCGGCGCTGCCCTGGATCGGCAGCGTGGCGCGCGACGGGTTCGGAATCACGGACAGCATGGCGCCTCAAGCCTCGTCTTGGTCAGGACGATGGAACGCAATCGATCGGGCGGCGATCCGCCGCGGGAAGGAAACCCGCAAATGCCCCGAGCGTGCCATTCCTTCCGCGTGCCTTTCCCCGGCATCCACCGATCCTCGGTGCAATCCCCTCTCTCCCGGCCTATCTGAACCGGACGATGCCTTCGCCCGCCCGCCGATGACCGACGCCCGCTCCGCCCAGGACCACTCCGCTCAGGACCGCCTCCTCGCCGCGCTCTCCGAGCGGCTCGGGGCGCGGCACGTGCGCACCGATCCGGCGGGAATCGCGCCGCATCTCGTTGAGTCGCGCGGGCTCTATCGCGGCCACGCGCTCGCCGTCGTGGCGCCGGGCACGACCGAAGAGGTCGCCTTCACCGTGCAGGCCTGCGGGCAGGCGCGGGTGCCGGTGGTGGCGCAGGGCGGAAATACCGGTCTCGTCGGCGGCGGCGTGCCCTTCGGCGGGATCGTGCTGTCCCTGACCCGTCTCGACCGGCTGCGCGCGATCGATCCCCTCGGCGCCAGCATGACGGTGGAGGCCGGCATGATCCTCGCCGACGTGCAGGCCGCCGCCGCGGAGGCGGGGATGCTGTTTCCGCTCTCCTGGGCGGCGGAGGGGACGGCGCGGATCGGCGGCGGGCTCGCCACCAATGCCGGCGGCCTGGCGGTGCTGGCCTACGGCAACGCCCGCGACCTCGTGCTCGGCCTCGAAGTCGTGCTCGCCGACGGCCGGGTCTGGAACGGGCTCAAGGCGCTGCGCAAGAACAACGCGGGCTACGACCTCAAGCACCTCTTCATCGGCTCGGAGGGCACCCTCGGCATCATCACCGCCGCGACCCTGAAGCTATACCCGAAACCCCTCTCGACCTGCGTCGGCTTCGTCGGCCTCCCCTCGGCGCGGGCGGCGCTCGCCCTGTTCGAGCGGATGCGGGCGGGCGCCGACCGGGGGCTGACGGCCTTCGAGTACATCCCCCGCTTCGGCCTGGAGATGGTGCTCCGGCACGGGATCGACGTGCGCCCGCCGCTCGCCGGCGCCCATGCGGCCTACGCCCTCGTCGAGCTGTCCTCCCCCCGCCCCGGCGCCGACGCCCGCGCGGAGATGGAGGCGCTGCTCGCCGGGGCGATGGAGGCGGGACTGGTGGAGGACGCGGTGATCGGCGGCAGCGCGGCGCAGGACTCCGCCCTGTGGCGCCTGCGCGAATTGCTGCCCGAGGTGCAGAAGGCGGAGGGCGGCTCGATCAAGCACGACGTCTCGCTGCCGCTCTCCCAGCTGGCCGACTTCCTGGAGGAGGCGAGCGCCGCCTGCGAGGCGGCGATGCCGGGCCTGCGCCCCTGCCCGTTCGGGCATTTCGGCGACGGCAACATCCACTTCAACCTGACCCAGCCGGTCGGCATGGCGAAGGCGGAGTTCCTGAGCCAGTGGGGCCGCTTCAACGCCATCGTCCACGGCATCGTCGAGCGGATGGACGGCTCGATCGCCGCCGAGCACGGCATCGGCCTGATCAAGCGCGACGAACTCGCCCGCACCGCCGATCCCGTCGGGCTCGACCTGATGCGGCGGCTCAAGGCCAGCCTCGACCCGCACGACCTGCTCAATCCGGGGAAGGTCGTGGCCCTCTCCGACGATCCGCCGCCGGCCCTTCCGGTGTGAAGGCCGGTGTGACGGCACGCACGCGGGAACGCGCGACGTCGCCAGTTGGTTATTGTGCAACGCACAAGATGGCGGCATGATCCCGGCCACAGGGGCGGGAATCAGTCTTGCGCGCAACCGGAATAACGTCCCGGATGATGAAATCGTTAACCTTTGCGACCCGACAATCGCCCTCTGCGGCGACCGGTGACGGAACGGCCCGCCTCGGTTTTGTCGCATGACGATTTTACGCCCTCGTCCCACATGCTGCATTGCGGCGCTTTCCGGCCGGAAGGCGATGCGCCGCAGCGGCGGGCGGCGGGGGCGCCCCATTCGACGCGGGCCGTGCGGCGCTCCCGGGGAGCGCTCCCGCCCGCACCGACTTTAGAGGAGACCGACCATGCCCATTTCACAGGCCCGGGTGCCGACCGCGGAAGCGAGCCGCTACCTCAAGCAGCTTTGCCGGCACTGGAGCCACAAGTTCCCGGTCGAGGAGAGCGGTGACAAGGGCCGGGTTCCGTTCGGCGAGGACCGCATCTGCACCTTCGTGGCGAGCTCCGATGCCCTCCTGATGCAGGTCGCCACGCCCGACCCGGCCGGCCTGACGCGGCTGGAGAATGTCGTCTCCGACCACCTCCTGCGCTTTGCCTTCCGCGAGAATCTGGGCGAGATCACGTGGTCGCGCGCGGCCTGAGCCGCGGATCGGTCTGACGGACCGGTTCCAGGCCGGGGAGACGGCGCGCGGCGGCACAGCCTGGAGATTCACGTCCATGAGCCAGACGCCGGGAACGGTCGCCCTCCCCTTCACCGAGCGCCTCGACCGGCTGGCGGAGGTCGCCGTGCGGGTCGGCCTCGGATTGCAGCCGGGCCAGGAACTGGTCCTGACCGCGCCGCTCGAAGCGGTGCCGCTGGCCCGCGCGATCACCGAGCACGCCTACAAGGCCGGCGCCTCGCTGGTCACCACCTTCTACGCGGACGACGCCGCGACGCTCGCCCGCTTCGCCCACGCCCCCGACGCGGCCTTCGACAAGGCCGCCGGCTGGCTCTACGCCGGCATGGCCGACGCCTACCGCAACGGCGCGGCGCGGCTCGCCATCTCCGGCGACGACCCTTCGCTGCTGGCGGGCCAGGATCCGGCCAAGGTCGCCCGGGCCAACCGCTCGCGCTCGCAGGCCTACGTGCCGGCGCTGGAACTGATCGCGGGCTTCTCCACCAACTGGACCATCGTCTCGGCGGCCACCAAGCCCTGGGCGCGCACGGTCTTTCCCGACCTGCCCGAGGACGAGGCGGTCGCCCGGCTGTGGGACGCGGTCTTCGCCGCCTCGCGCATCGACGGACCCGACCCCGTCGCCGCCTGGGGCGCGCACAACCGCGACCTCGCCCGCCGCACCGAGCGGCTCAACGGGTCCCGCTTCTCGGCCCTGCATTTCCGCGGTCCCGGCACCGACCTGACGGTCGGGCTGGCCGACGACCACGAATGGTGCGGCGGCGCGACGAGGGCCAAGAACGGCATCGTCTGCAACGCCAACATCCCGACGGAGGAGGTGTTCACGACGCCGCACCGGGCGCGTGTGGAGGGCACCGTCGCCAGCACCAAGCCGCTCTCCTACCAGGGCACGCTGATCGACGAGATCCGCGTGCGCTTCTCACAGGGGCGCATCGTCGAGGCGCGGGCGCGCACCGGCGGCGACGTGCTCGCCAAGGTGCTCGACACCGACGAGGGCGCGGCCCGCCTCGGCGAGGTGGCGCTGGTGCCCGCCTCCTCGGCGATCTCGGCCTCGGGGCTCCTGTTCTACAACACGCTCTACGACGAGAACGCCGCGAGCCACATCGCCCTCGGACAGGCCTACTCGAAATGTTTTCGCGACGGCGGCGAGGGCCTGAGCGAGGCGGATCTCGCCGAGCGCGGCGCCAACCGCAGCCTGATCCACATCGACTGGATGATCGGCTCGGCCGAGATCGACGTGGACGGGATCACCGCCTCGGGCGAGCCGGTGCCGGTGATGCGCCGCGGCGAGTGGGCCGATTGATGCGCTCTCCGCTTTATCGCGTCGGCCGCCGCCCTCTCCTCCCCCTTGTGGGGAGGAGGCAGGAGGTGGGGGTGGTTCAGGATGAGTCTGATAAAAACATAAGAACCAGCCGAACAAACTCCATGTTTAG
>NZ_JBELQE010000077.1:0-8289 GCF_040270385.1 Methylorubrum podarium
TGTAGGCCTGGCTCGTGCTGGCCACGGGGATCGCGTAGCTGAAATTGCCGTAGCGCTCGGTCTGGTAGACGGTGTTGGTGAAGGCCGATTGCACGCCATTGCCGCCGGTGCCGTCGATGAAGGTGGCGCCGCCGGTGAAGTACTGGTCGGCCGAGAAGCTGATCCCGTCCTGGGTCAGCGCCCCGCCGCCGGCATTGATCGCCGCCACGACCGGGTTGGTCGTGCCCGATTTCGCCGTCGTCGTGATGGTGATCCCGTCGTAATCCGCCGTGAACGGCGCGCCGTCGTTGGAGGTGGCGAGCAGGCCGACCGCCATGCCGCTCGCCTTGCCGCCGACGGTGTAGTCGCCCTGGATCGCCTTCAGCAGCGCGCTGCCGCTCGGCACGCTCAGGGAGGTGCCGGCGGTGAACGCGCTGTTCGCGTCGGTGGCCGAGGAGACCGCGCCGGTGCCGAAGCGCCAGTAGGGCGTCACCGTGTTGGTCTCGAGGTTGACCGCGAGGCGCAGCTGCACCCAGCTCGCGTTGGCCGCGCTCAGGAGCGCGTTGTTGGTGACCGAGGCGGTCTGGGCGACGCCGAGATTCTCCATCGAGGTCTCGAAGATCGCGCTGGTGTACTTGCCGGACGCGTTCTCGCCGCGCCCGCCCAGCACCAGCTTGATGAAGTTGTCCTGGTCGCCCGTGCCGATCTGCAGGCCCGCCGAGGGGAAGCCGCCGTCGCTCGTGGCGTTCGGGATCCAGTTCGCCATCGTCATGGTGACGTTGGCGGTGGCGACGCTGTCGTCGAAGGTGACGCCGGCCTGGAGCGCGTCCTTGAGGGTGTTGTTGCCCTCCGTGAAGTCGCCCTCCTGCACGTTCTTCAACTGGATGACGCCGCCCGCGCCGCCGGCGATGATGTTGGAGGAGGTGTAGAGGCCGCCGTCGAGGAACGGGTCGAGCCCGTTGATCATCCCGCCGGTGAGCCCGCTGCCGCCGAAGGTGCCGGGGATCGAGCCGGATTCGAAGTTGAACACCACCGTCTCGCCGCCCGAGATCACGTCGGTGCCGGCGGTGCCGTTGTCGGGGTCGAGGGCGAAGGGGTCGAGCGTGTTGTTGATCCCGTCGCCGTCGAGATCGAGGTTCTGCGGATTGGTCGGTCCCGGCGTCAGCACCTTGATGTTGCCGTCGGCCAGCGTCGTGACCCAGACGGTGCCGGCGAACGGCTTGCCGTCGCCCACGGCGTCGATGCCGAGCGGGGCGCCGCCGCCCATCGGCACGATCTGCTTGCCCGCCGCCACGATCTGGCCCGCGGAGCCGACGGTGGTGTCGACCCCGCCCGAGGCGTTGCGCGGGATGATGTGGAGATAGCCCGCGAGATCCGTGACCAGGATGGCGCCCTTGATGCTCGTGGTGCCGCCGCCGGCCGTCGCCCAGGTGGTCGAGGCAGTGTATTCGGCCAGCCCGTTGAGCGAGCCCTGGCCGGTATCGAGCGCCCCGTCGCTGATGCCGCCCTCGAAGAACACGCTCTGGCGCGGGTCGGCGGTGCCGGCGGGGATCACCGAGTTGAAGTCGGCGGGCAGGCCGGCGCTGCCCTGCGGCAGGAAGGTCGCCCCGGTGACGCCCGCCCCCGGCGTCACGATCCAGCCGGCCTGGCCCCCCACCGCCCGCACGAGGTTGGGGTGGCCGCCGTAATAGCCCTGCCCCGTGATCTCGTGGAGCTGGTCGTAGTTGAGCCGCTTGGTGCCGCCGTCCTGATCGGGGGTGTTGAGCGGGATCTGGTTCTGGCTCGTGACGACGTTGCCGTTGGCATCCGACGGGCGCCCGCCCCAGCCGTTGTTGGCGCCGTTGTCGTAGGTGAACATCTTGCCGTCGGAGGTCAGCAGCACGTCGTAGGCGTTGCGGTAGCCCGGCGAGTAGACCTGCACCGGGCTGCCGGCGGTGATCTTGGCCATGTTGAACCCGTCGCGGCCGCCGAAGGGGCCGCTGACGTCCGAGCCGTCCGGGTTCTCGTTGCCCGCCGTGCCGTTGTTGGGCCGGGAGGGGTCGTCGAGGGTCGGCAGGTCGTAGAGGTAGGGGTTGAGGCCGTTCGGGTCCTTGACCGTCATGGCGTCGAGCGCCGTCAGATCGACCTTGAGCACCGCCGCCGAGTAGGCGAATTCCGGCAGGCCGGCGAAGTTGTTGGAGGGGGCGCCGGCATTGGTGTTGCCGCCCACCGCCACGTAGAGCGTCTTGCCGTCGGGCGCGATCGCCAGGCCGTTGGCGGAGTGGTTCTCCTCTGAGCGGGGCAGGCCGCGCACGAGATCGACCTTCTTCCACGTATCGGTCGCGGAATCGAAGGTGAGGCGCGAGATGATCGAGGAGTTGGTGTCGAGATTCGTGTCCTCGCCGCCGTTGCCGGCGCCGATGCGCGGGTCGCTCGACGTGACGTAGAGGACCGGGTTGTTGGCGGTGCCGGTGACGAGGAGGCCGGTGACTTGGCGCTCTTCGAGGCCGAGGTTCAGGCTGCCGTCGTCGTTGTGGTTCGGGATGTCGAGAATCAGGTCGATCGATTCCGTGGCGGTGACGACGTAGCCGTTGCCGTTCTGGGCGACCGTGAGGGCCTTGATGCTGCCGAACCGCTCGGCGACGTAGAGGCGCCCGTCCGGCCCCCATTGCAGGGCGGAAGCCAGCCCCGAGTAACCGGCAAGCGTCGACTGGGAAAACGTCACATCGGCCATCGTCGTGCCCCTCGCATCCTGTGGGGCCGACCGTATCCGCGCCCGGTCCGGGCTTCATGCGCGCAGCGGTATTCCGCGGCGCTCTTTCGGACTAGCGCGCGCTCCGCCGAAGGGGATGCCGGTTCGGCGATCGCGCACCCGGAAGGCACGCGTCGGAGCAGGGACTCGAAGAGGCTTTCGACCGCATGGCGGCCGGACGCGGCTCAGCCGGGCGCGGATGGGCTCAGATGTAGTGGCGGTAGACGATGGAGCGGGGCGCTTCCTCGCCGTCGCCGTCGAGATCGACGCTCGCCGGCCGCCCGGCCGACAGACCGATCATCGAGACGAGCGCGAGCGGGATCACCTTCGGCAGGAAGCGGACGATGTGCAGCGCCGCGGATGCGAGGCCGCGGGCGGGCCGAATCAGGATCGTCATGCGTAAGGTCTCCCTTCGCCGGCAGTCGCGCCACGATGCCTGATCGGTGATGCCGCATTGTGTCGGAAATCGGCAGGGTCCCGCGCCGGAACGCCGCCCTGCCCGGCCGAGCGGCGGGCGATCAGGGCGCGGGGCGACGACGCCCGAAGGCCCAGGTCCCGACGGCAAGAGCCCCCACGGGGGCTAGAAGGAGAGCGATCACGGACAGCATGCTTGCCACTGGTTCGGCCTTTCTCGGCGCACGGGATCGGCTCCCGATCGTTCGGGATCGTGGAACCGTTGCACCCGCCTAACATGAAATATCGTTCGCGCCACACCCGGCATGATCACTATTTCGCAAGACGCCTCCCGGACCAGGCGTCCCGATCCGGCACAGGACGCCTGGCATCCCGTTCGCACCGGCGGCGTCGTTTCGTTCGGATCGAGTCTTCGATGTTTCCCAAACTCGTCGGATCCCTGGCGCTCCTCGCGGCCGGGGCCGTCCTCCTCCACAGCTGGGAGATGCCGCGCTGGATGATCGCGGCGCTGTGCGCGATCGGCACGGCCGCCACCGTGCTGCTCGTCGCGCCCGCCCTGGAACAGACGCTCGTTCCGGCCGCGGTGATGCCGGCCCGCGAGCGGCCGAAGGGGCCCGCGCCGGTCTTCGAAGGGATCTGGGATCCTCTCGATCACCGGCAGGTTCTGCGCGGATCGGATCTGTAGGATCCCGCCGGAACCTCCTCCGCCTGCCTCTCAGGAGACAAGATCGGCCGATGCAAGATCGCAACAGATTGCAAAAAATATCGAACAAGTAGAAGGGTTGCGCGCAAATTGGATCATCGAGTCCAGTTTCTATATTTATAACAGTTATAAAACATAGATCTTGCACGCATCATTCGGTCCTTGCGATACGCGGCACGCAGTTCGTCGTGCCCTCTTGGGTTCTCATAACCTAAGCTAAAAGCGTACCGGAAAAGATGTTCGAAGATCGTGGCGTTTCCGCTCGGCCGGCTCCGCGTGCGGGCTGGCCTTCACGCCTGTTGGCCTCGACGGTCCTGTCGGGAACGGCCCTCTGCGGCCTCGCCGGGACGGGCCAGGCCCAGGACGCGGCCGGCGCCATCGAACTGTCCGAACTGAGCGTGACCGGCGAGGGCCGCGGCGCCACGCTCGGCGGCGCGCTCTACGGCGCCGGCGGCGCCCTGGGCGCGGTGCCCGGCTACGTCGCCAGCCGCAGCACCGTCGCGACCAAGACCGACACGCCGATCCTGGAGACGGCCCAGTCGATCTCCGTCGTCGGCCGCAAGCAGATCGAGGATCAGAACGCGCTCACCATCAACCAGGCCCTGCGCTACACGCCGAGCGTCACGACCGAGCAGCGCGGCGGCGCCGGCTCGACCCGGCTGGAGCAGTTCTACATCCGCGGCTTCACCGCCCCGATCTTCCTCGACGGCCTGCCGCTGCCCGGCAGCCGCGACGCCTCGCCCACCATCGATCCCTACCGGCTGGAGCGCGTCGACATCATCAAGGGGCCGGCCTCGGTGCTCTACGGGCAGTCGGGCCCGGGCGGCATCGTCAACCTCGTCTCGAAGGTGCCCCAGTTCGTCCGCCACGGCGAGATCTTCGTGCAGGGCGGCGGCTTCAGCGAGGTGCGCGGCGGCTTCGACGTCGGCGGCCCCGTAGGCGACGGCACCGGCGGCGTGGCCGACCAGTTCGCCTACCGGGTGGTGGGCCTCGGCTGGAAGGGCGACGGGCCGGCGGTGACGACGCAGGTCGAGCGCTTCTTCATCAATCCGAGCCTGACCTGGCGGCCCGACGCGGACACGCAACTCACCATCATCGGTAACTACCAGCGCGATCCGTTCTCCGGCTTCTACGGCGGCTTCCCGGCGGTCGGCACGGTGTTCGCGCGCAACTTCGGCAACGGCGTGTTCGGGCGCCTGCCGGTCGATTTCTACGACGGCGACCGCAATATCGAGCGCTCCGACCGGACGCAGGCCTCGATCAGCTACCTGTTCGACCACCGCCTCAACGAGAACCTGCGCTTCCACTCCGCCGGCCGCTACCTGCGCACCGAGGGCGACTACCGCAGCGTCTACAGCGCCTTCAACGCGCAGAACGGCCCCTTCGCCAGCGGGCCGATCATCCCCCGCTCGGTGGGCGGCACCCAGGTCGGCATCGACGCCTGGACGATCGACAACAATTTCGTGGCCAATTTCGAGACCGGCCCGGTCGCGCACACCGCCCTCCTCGGCGTCGATCACCGCACGTTCCGCACGCGCACCCTGGCGGGGCCGTTCAACCCGGCGCCGGGCCTGAACGCGCTGAACCCGAACTACGACATGAACATCACGTTCCCCCCCTTCTCCTCGGACGCGACGATCACCGCCGAGCAGACCGGCGTCTACTTCCAGGACCAGATCAAGTTCGACCGGCTCGTGCTGACGCTCGGCGGGCGCTACGACGTCGCCCGGCAGAGCGGCCCGACGCGCCAGCTCGCCACCGGCGCCCTGGCGATCCAGAACGTCCCGGCCGACGCCTTCACGGGGCGCGCCAGCCTCCTCTACCTGTTCGACAACGGCGTCGCGCCGTACGTCTCCTACAGCGAGGCGTTCGAGCCGATCACCGGCGGACGCATCTTCGACACGACCTTCGGCGCGGTCGGGCGCATCCCGGACCCGGTCTCCAGCAACCAGTACGAGGCGGGCATCAAGTACCAGCCCCCCGGCACCGACATCCTGCTCACGGCCGCCGCCTTCGACATCCGCCGCTCCAACGCGACGCAGCCCGACCCGAACAACCAGGGCTTCGTGGTGCAGACCGGCGAGGTCGGCGTGCAGGGCATCGAGTTCGAGGCGCGGGCGAACGTCACCGAGAGCCTGACCCTGATCGGCGGCTTCTCGATCCTCGACATCAAGAACACCCGCGACATCACCAACACCACCAACGACCTCACCGGCCAGCCGGTGCCCCTCGTCGGCCGCAGCCCGGTTCTGGTGCCCGATTCCACCGCCTCGCTTTTCGCCGACTACCGCTTCACCGACGGGCCGCTCCTCGGCCTCGGGATCGGCGGCGGCGTGCGCTATCTCGGCCCGTCCTGGGGCGATCCGGCCAACACCTTCAAGGTGCCGGAGAGCGTCCTCGTGGATGCCGTGGTGAACTACGACCTGAAATATCTCGACGCGACGCTCCAGGGCTTCCAGCTTCAGGTCAACGCCCAGAACCTGCTCGACGAGCGCTACGTGACGGGCTGCTTCTCCTATTCGGGTTGCTATTACGGGCTTCCGCGCACCGTCTATGCAACCCTGCGCTATCGCTGGTAGGAGGCCCGGCATGGCGGCACAGGGCAGGACGACGGTGCTCGAACGGGCCTCGGTGGCCGGCCGGGTCGTGCTGGCGGCGGGCGGCGGCTACGGCGTCGCCGCGCTCGCCACCGCGCTCCTGTCGCTGACGCTGCCGATGGCGCGCTCGGAGGCGGTGGCGACGGCGACGCTCCTCAGCTTCGCCGTGATGGCCGGCATCGTCGTGCTGGTCTTCTCGACGCGCACCCTCCTGCGGGCGCTCCTCACCGTCGCCGGCACGGCCCTCGTGCTCGGCGCCCTCCTCTGGCTGGCGATGCGGGGATACGCGCCATGAAGGGAAGCTTCCGCCTGTCGATGGCGTGGCTGCACACCTGGTCCGGCCTGATCGTCGGCTGGGTGCTGTTCGCGATCTTCGTCACCGGCACCGCGAGCTACTACCGGCCGGACATCTCCCGCTGGATGCGCCCCGAATTCACACGGGTGGAGCCGGTGGAGGCCGCCGCCCTCGGGGCCGCCGCCGAGCGGGGGGTCGCCTATCTCGGCCAGCACGCCGCCAAGGCCCGCACCTGGTTCATCGGCCTGCCGCAGGAGGACAGGCCGGTGCTCGACCTGTTCTGGCGCACCCGCCCCGGCGAGCGTCCGGGCCACGTCCTGCTCGATCCGCGGACGGGAGCCGAGTCCTCCGTCCGCGACACGCAGGGCGGCGACTTCCTCTACCGCTTCCATTTCGAGCTGCACATGCCGCCGCTCTGGGGGCGCTGGGTCGTCGGCGTCTGCGCGATGATCATGCTGGTGGCGCTGATCTCCGGCATCGTCACCCACAAGCGGATTTTTGCCGACTTCTTCACCTTCCGCCGCGACAAGGCGCCCCGGCGCTCCTGGCTCGACGCCCACAACGTCACCGGCGTGCTGGCGCTGCCGTTCCACGTGATGATCACCTATACCGGGATCGTCACCCTCGCGACCTTCTACATGCCCTGGGGCGTGACCACCGCCTACAAGGGCAACGCCCAGGCCTTCTTCACCGAGGCCGCCTGGATCACCACCCCGCGCCCGCCGGCGAACCGGCCCGCCGCGATGGCCCCGATCGGGCCGATGGTGGAGCGGGCGGTCGCGGCCCGGCCGGAGCCGCTGGAGCGGCTCACGATCGTCAACCCGGGCGACGCCAACGCCACCGTGGTCGCGGTGTTCGAGGAGCCGCACGGCCTCTCGCACGAGCATCCGCAGATCGCCTTCGACGGGGTGAGCGGCGAGATCCTCGAGGTCCGCGACGGCGGCCTCAAGCCGGCGGCCAAGACCTTCACGGTGATGACCGGCCTGCACGAGGCGCATTTCGCCGGCACCCTGCTGCGGCTCCTGTTCTTCCTGTGCGGGATCATGGGCTGCGCCATGGTCGCGACCGGCGTCGTGCTGTGGTCGCTGGCCCGCCTGCCGAAGGCGGGGGAGCGGCCCTTCTTCGGCCTGCGGCTGGTCCAGGCACTCAATGTCGGCAGCATCGCCGGCCTGCCGGCGGCGATCGCCGTCTACTTCATCGCCAACCGGCTCCTGCCCGTCGATCTCGCGGGACGCGAGGAGTGGGAGATCCGCGCCTTCTTCGGTGCCTGGATCGTCGCGGCCCTGGTGCCGCTCGCCCGTCCGCAGCGCCGGGCGTGGTGCGAGGGTCTGGCGGCGGTGTCGGTGCTCTGCGTCGCGGTGGTCGCCGCCGACATCCTGACGATCCCCGACCATCCCCTGCGGCTCGGCGGCGGCGATCCGCTCTTCGCGTGGTTCGACGGGGCGATGCTGCTCCTCGCGGGCCTGTTCGCCGTCGCCGCCCGCAAGATCCTGCGCTACGAGGCGCCCAGGCGGGATCGGGAGCGGGGCGCGAAGCCGGCGCAAGCCGCCTCGACCGCCCCCGCCTCCCC
>NZ_JBELQE010000005.1:0-19251 GCF_040270385.1 Methylorubrum podarium
GGACACCCGCGAGATGCTGACCGGCCTCGGCTACGAGGAGGGCAACCACGGCGAGGCGGCCCACTACGTCATCGAGAAGGCCTTCGTCGAGAAGTGAGGCTTTCGACGGTTCGCTGAGGAACGGCGGGCGCCGTACCCGACATGACCCCTCCGCCCGCCCTGTTCGTCGTCGGCGCCGGCACCGAGATCGGCAAGACCTACACCACCGCCGCCCTCGTCCGCCGCCTGCGCGGCCGGGGCCGGCGGGTGCGCGCCCTGAAACCGCTCGCCAGCGGCGTTCCTCCGCTCGACCATCCCGATTTCGCCGAGAGCGACACCGGCCGGCTGCTCGCCGCGCAGGGGCTCCCTGTGACGCCCGAGACGGTGGCGGCCTGCTCGCCCTGGCGCTTCGCCGCGCCGCTGGCGCCGGACCTCGCCGCCGCCCGCGAGGGACGCAGCCTCGCCCTCTCCGAACTGGTCGGATGGTGCGGGGCGCGTCTGGCCGAGGCCGAGGGCGGCGAGACGGTGGTGATCGAGGGCGTCGGCGGGCTGATGAGCCCGATCACCGAGGCCGCGACCGGCCTCGACTGGCTGAAATCCCAAGGCATTCCGGCCCTGCTCGTCTCGGGCAGCTATCTCGGCGCGATCAGCCACGCGCTGACCGCCGTCGAGACGCTGCGGGCGCACGGCATCCCGCTCGTCGGGATCGTGGTGAGCGAGAGCGAGGGGGCGCCGACCCCCGCTGAAACCGTTGCTGGGCAGATCGCCCGCTACGTCGCCGTCCCGGTCGTTTGCCTGACGCGGGGTGGGGAATTCCCGGACGGCCTGCCTGCCCTCGGCTGAGTCCTATCGTCCGCGCGGCGCCTTCGGCTCGCGGGATTCCTGGATCTCCTCGGCCTTCTCCTCGTCGGTGTCGCTGCTGCGCTTGATCGTGTCGTCGGGCTTGGCGGCGAGCCCCTTCACGATGGCGACGAGGCGCTTGCACTCGTCGGGGAAGCCGTAGGACTCGAGCACGATCGCCGCGTCGCGGAGCGTCCGCAGGTCGCGCACGATCTGCGCGTTCTTCGCTTCCTGAAGCTCCTTCTTCGCCGCGATGGCCGGTTCTAGCCCGGTATCCTCGACATCGCATTCGGCTCGGGCTGCCGGCATCGCGGCGAGCATCAGGAAGGCGCAGGCGATCAGGCGACGCATGGTCACGTCTCGTGTGGGTTGCGGGTTTTTTTTAAACTCAGCCGCGGTGGCGCAGCAGGTCGTTGGTCACGGCCACGAGCTGCGCGGCGCGGTAGGGCTTGGGCATGAACACCGACTCGTTCACCGCCTCGGCGGCGGAGAGGCCGTCGCGGCCGCCGGAGGTGTAGACCACCGGCAGGCGCGGCAGGCTGCGCCGGGCGCTGCGGGCCAGCGCGATGCCGTTCGTGTTGCGGGCCAGATCGATATCGGTGAAGAGCAGGTCCACCTGCTCGCTCGACAGGATCGCCTCCGCCTCGTCCGCGTCGGCGGCGGTCAGCACCCGGTAGCCTTCGTCGAGCAGCGCCTCGGTCGCCAGCTCGCAGACGAAGGACTCGTCCTCTACCACGAGGATCGTGTCGGCGCGCGGCGCCAGGGAGAACGGGGGCAGGACGGCGGGGGCGCAAGCGAAGGGGATCATGGCAGAACTCCAACTCACCCGTGCTCGAACAACGGTCGAGCTTGCGGATCGCCGGACCAACGGGGCCGTGAAGGGCCGCGTTCACCGTGATTGCTTCGATTTGCGCGCATTTGGTAACCGATTGGTTAACCTTGACGGCACAGTGCCGGAACGGCTCCCGGCCGCGCCGGGCGCGGTGGCGTCCCTCACTCCTTGTCGAATTGAGCCGGCTTTTACCCCGCCGGCCGTCCGCCCCTCGAAGAGTGCCGCAACGACCGTGCCCACCCCGTGACCCGACCCTGGCAGATCGGCTTCGGCGTCGTGCTCACCGCGCTCGCCGGCTTCGTGGACGCGCTCGGCTTCATCCGGCTCGGCGGCCTCTACACCTCGCTCATGAGCGGGAACACGACCCAGCTCGCCGTCGCGCTCGGCCACAGCGAGCCCCTCGCCGCCGTGCTGCCCGCACTCCTGATCGCCGCCTTCCTCGTCGGCGCGGTCTCGGGCGGGGCCATCGCCGCCCTCTGCCCGCCGCGCTGGGTCACGCCGACGGTGCTCGGCCTGGAGGCCGCGGCGCTCAGCGCGGCTTTCGCCCTGGCGGCCGAGCATGCCCATGTCGGCGTGGCCTCGCTGTTCCTGGCGCTCGCCATGGGCGGGCAGAACGCGGTGCTCGCCCATGTCCAGGGCTTCCGCGCCGGCACCACCTTCGTCACGGGCGCGCTGTTCGCGTTCGGGCAGAAGGCGGCGCTGGCGCTCGCCGGCAGGGGGCCGCGACTGGGCTGGGTCGGCGACGGCTCGGTCTGGCTCTCGCTCCTCGTCGGAGCGGTTGCGGGCACCGTCGCCCATACGCATCTCGGGATCGCGGCGCTCGCGATTCCCGCTTGCATCGCGGCCGGTCTATGCCTGGCCGCGAGCCTGTTCGCCCTCGTCACCCGGCAGCCGCCGGTGGCACTGACCAAGATCTGAAGAAGGCCCCTCCGGCATGAGCGTCTCCGCTCCCTCCCTCACCGATCACGTCGCGGACATCGCCGCCGGCGCCCACGTCACCGCCGCCCACTGGCTCAAGGGGACCCTGGCCCTGGCGCTCGCCGATGGCGGCGTGCTGCTGGTCCGCGACGGCGCGACCGAGACCGTTCCCGCCCACCCGGACAGCGGCATCCTCGTCGCGGCCGGCGACGGCGCGCGGCTGGTGAGCGGGGGCGACGACGGCCGCGTGGTCGCGACGGAGGCGGACGGTCGGTCGAGCGAGCTGGCGCGGGCCAAGGGCGGCGGCTGGATCGACGCCCTCGCGCTGCACAGTGACGGATCGGTCGCCTTCGCGTCGGGGCGCGCGATCGTCGCCCGCGACGCCAAGGGGCGTGAAAAGACCTTCACGGCACCCTCCACCGGCCGGGGCCTCGCCTTCGCGCCGAAGGGCTACCGGCTGGCGGTGGCCCACTACAACGGGGTCAGCCTCTGGTATCCGAACCTCGAGACCCCGCCGGAATTCATCGAGTGGAAGGGCTCGCATCTCGACGTGACGTGGTCGCTAGACGGCCGCTTCGTCGTCTCGACCATGCAGGAGAACGCGCTCCACGGCTGGCGCCTCCAGCCCGATCGCGGCCATATGCGGATGTCGGGATACCCGGCCAAGGTGCGCTCGCTCTCGTGGTCGGCGGACGGCAAGTGGCTCGCCACCAGCGGCGCCGAGGCCGCCATCGTCTGGCCGTTCGACTCGAAGGAGGGCCCCACCGGCAAGGCGCCGCGGGAATGCGGCGTGCGGCCGGCGCGGGTCTCGCGCGTGGCGTTCCACCCGAAGGCGCCGGTCCTGGCGATCGGCTACGAGGACGGCTGCGTGTTGCTGGTGCGCTTCACCGACGCCTCGGAGCTCCTGGTGCGCCCGGCGGTGAAGGGCAGCGCAATCTCGGCGCTCGCCTGGGACGCCACCGGCGGCCGCCTCGCCTTCGGCTGCGCCGACGGGCGGGCCGGCCTCCTCACCCTCCCGGCCTGACGCCCGCCCCGTGGCCCTGTTCGGACGCGCGCCGAAGCCCGACGCCGCCGCCCGGCGGCGGGTGGAGGCGTGGCTGCGCGAGGCGGGCGGCTACGGCCTGGACACGGCGATGACGGTGAGCGAGATCGTCTGCGCCGACCCGGCCTGTCCCGGCACCGAGACGGTGGTCCTGATCTTCCCGCCCGGCGAGAGGACGCGGGCCGTGAAGATCGCCGGCGCGCTCGACGCGCTGAGCGCGGCGGACGTCGCGGCCGCCCTCGCTCAAGCGTGACCGCCGGCCCTCCCCGGAGACGCGGACCGCCCTACAAACTCCGCAGGCGCCCGAAGGAGGTTCTCACGTGTTCCGTGTCGTCCGCACGCTCGGCCTCGCCTTCGGACTGCTCGCGGCGGTCATCGCCGCGCAGGCGCCGGAATTCGCCCAGCAATACACCCAGCGCCTCGGCGGGGCGCTCGACGAGCTGCGCCGCTCCATCGCCTCCCTCGACGCCGACGCGAAGGCCACCGGCCGCAGCCGCGACGAGGCGCTGGCGCTCCTGCGGACCAATCCGGACGCCTTCATCGCCCGGCGCGGCGAGTCGGCCCGAACCGACGTCGAGCGGCTGAAGCGGCTGGAGGCGCAGAAGCTCGCCCTCGACACGGCGGCGAGCCCGCTCGGGCGCCTCACGGTGATCGCCCGCGACCCCGACATGGACATCGCCCGCGCCGCCTACCGCGACTACCAGCCGGCGGTGCCGACCACGGCGGACGGCCTCGTCGCCGGCCTGCTCGGCTTCCTCGCGGCCTGGGGCGGCTGGCGCGTCACCAGCGATGTCGGCCGCCACCTCGCCCGCCGCCGTCGGCGGACGCGGCCCGAGACCACGCCGGTCTGATCCAGATCCGGCGCCGACGCTCCTGGCCCTTTCGTCTCGGATCGTCTTTTTCCGAAAGCCGCAAACCACGTTTCGGGATGATGCTCGGGGTGTTGCAGCGCTTCTACAGCCCGGCCCCCCGGCCTGCACTAGGTGTAGGCACGCGCCCGCACCCCGCAGGGGCGCCGGATCCGGTCTCTCCTCGATCATGCCGCGTCCCCCGAACACGACGGTCGATCCCGCCCTCGACGCGGCGGCCCTGCTGCGCCGCATCGGCTTCTTCGGCCTGTTCGTGGTGCTGCCGGTGGCCGCGCAGGTCTCGCGCCGCGCCACCGTGGTGCTGGCGCCCATCGCCGTCGTCCTGCTGATCACCGCGAGCGCCATCGACCAGCACCAGCGCGCCGTCAAACCGGCCCTGAAGCGGCTCCTGACGGCACCCTCGTTCCTGGCGGGCATGCTGGTGGTGTTCTGGTCGGGCCTGTCGCTCGTCTGGACGCCGTTTCCCGGGCCGGCGAGCGAGCGGCTGGCCAACCTCGTCGCCACCGTGGTGATGACCCTGCTCGCCTATCTCGCGCTGCCCGACCGGATGCGCTCGGCCAACCTCTACCTGCTGCCGCTGGGCGTCGGCGCGGCCGCCATCGTCGCGATCCTGATCAACCTCGTCGGCGACGCGATGCTCAAGGACAATCCGGACGGCGACAGCGCCCTGGAGCGCGGCGCGGTGCTGCTGGCACTGCTCGCCTGGCCCGCCGTGGCGTGGCTGCGCTCGCGCCGCCGCGACATCGGCTCCCTCGTCGTGGTGGTGCTGGTCGCGGGGGCGCTGCTGCTGGCGCCGGGCGTGACCGCTCTGTTCGCCCTGGCCGCCGGGGCGCTCGCCTTCGCGCTGACCCATTGGCGCCTGTCGCTCGGCGTGCGGGTCACGGCACTCGGCGCCGCGGGCTTGCTCGTGGTCGCGCCACTTCTGCCGTTCCTCGCGCGCCCGATCGGCGTCGCCCTGTTCGGCCCGGTGGCGCCGGGCGTGCTGGCGCTCAAGGCGTGGCAGAAGGTCGTCACCCTGGAGCCGGTGCGGCTCGTGACCGGCCACGGCCTCGAGACGGCCCTGCGCGGAAAGATCTTCGGTATCCTGCCGATCAATGCGCCGACCACGATGCTGTTCGAGTTCTGGTACGAGCTCGGCATCGTCGGTGCCTTCGCCGCGGCGTTCGCCCTCTACGGCGCGATCCACCGCGCCGGCCGCGACGCGACGGTGCTCGCGCCCTGCGCCATGGCGGCCTTCGCGACGGCCTTTGCCATCGGCTGCATCGGCGTCGGCCTCACCACGATCTGGTGGCTGACCACGCTCGCCATGGCGATCCTCACCTTCGTGGCGATCGAGCGCGGGCAGTTCCGATCCCGCCGGCCCAAGGTCGGGCTGATCCCGCGGCTACCGGCGCGCGGCTGACGCTCAAGCGTCATACGACATCCGATTGATCGCTTCGGTTCAGACCCCACCCCCGTCATCCCGGGGCCGCGCAGCGGAACCCGGGATCCACCCGTGATGCGCGGCTCAACGCGGCATCACGGGTGGATTCCGGGTTCGCCTTCGGCGCCCCGGAATGACGGGAAACAGCACCGAAGCAATCAGCCGGATACCGTATCAGGCGGCTCGATCGCGTCCGCCGCCGCCTCGATGGCAGCCATATCGTCGTCGGAAAGGCCGAAATGGTGGCCGATCTCATGGAGGAGGACGTGGGTGACGAGGTGGCCGAGCGTCTCGTCGTGCTCGGCCCAGTAATCGAGCAGCGGCCGGCGGTAGAGCCAGACGGCGTTGGGCATCTGCCCCGTGGCGACCTCGCCCGATTGCGCCAGCCCGACGCCGCGGAACAGGCCGAGCAGGTCGAACTCCGACTCGCAGCCCATCTCGGTCAGGGTCTCCTCGTCGGGGAAGTCGTCGACGTGGATGCGCACGCCCGCGCAGAGCGCGCGGAATTCCTCCGGCAGCGCGACGAAGGCGGCATCCGCCAGCGCCTCGATCTCGGCGAGGCTCGGCGACCTCGTCTCGGCCCAGTTGCTCCCGCCGCCGTCGCTCACGACGCGCCGGGCTCCGGCGGGACGACTGGCAGCACGCAGCGCTTCAGGAAGGCGGCCAAGTCGTTGGTGATGTGGTCGATATGCGGCTCCTTCACCGCCTCCTGCTCGAACCGCTCGCGGAACGGGTCCGGTGTCGGCGGGACGACAAGTACGGTCGCCATGCCGAGGTCGTGCGGCACGACGAGGTTGCGGGCGATGTCCTCGAACAGGGCGGAGCGCCGGGGATCGACCCCGTGGCGCAGGAGGAAGCGCTCGTAGGTGCTGCGGTCGGGCTTCGGCACGAAGTCGGCGGCGGCGATGTCGAACACGTCCTCGAAATGGTTGAGGATGCCGAGCTTCTCCGCCACCCGCTCCGCGTGGCGGCGCGACCCGTTGGTGAGGATCAGCTTGCGCCCCGGCAGATGCTCGATCGCGGTGCCGAGGGATTCGTCGAGCTTGATCGTCGAGTGGTCGATGTCGTGGGCGAAATCGAGGAAGTCGTGCGGATCGACGCCTTCCTCCACCATCAGCGCCTTCAGGGTGGTGCCGTAGCGGTGGTAGAAATGCTTCTGCAGGGCACGGGCCGAGATCGCGTCGAGGCCGTAGAGCCGCATCACGTAGAGCGTGATCCGCTCGTCCACCTGCGGCCAGACCCGCGCGTCGCTCGGATAGAGCGTGTTGTCGAGGTCGAACACCCAGGTATCGACGCCGGAGAAGCCGCGGGCGTCGGCGGTGGTGAAGTGGCTCTCGCCGGGAAGAAGCAAGGGAAAGGTGACGCTTGAAAGGGGAAACGGGACGGGGATGCCCCGTCCCGTAATGTAGGCGTTCGCGCGCCTCAGGGAAGCGCTGCCGTCAGGTGCGCCGGATCAGGGTGCCCGCACCGAAATCGGTGAACAGCTCGAGCAGCGCCGCGTGCGCGACCTTGCCGTTGAGGATGACCACCGCCTCCACCCCCTGTTCGAGGGCGTAGATGCAGGTCTCGACCTTCGGGATCATGCCGCCCGTGATGGTGCCGTCGGCGATCAGGCGCCGGCAATCCTCCACCGAGAGCTCCTGGATCAGGTTCTTGTCCTTGTCGAGCACGCCCGGCACGTCGGTGAGAAGCAGCAGGCGCTTGGCCCGCAGCGCCCCGGCGATGGCGCCGGCGAAGGTGTCGGCGTTGACGTTGTAGGTCTTGCCGTCCTCGCCGTAGGCGACGGGTGCCAGTACCGGGATCAGCTCGGCCTTCAGCACCGCGTCGAGCACGCCGCGCTCGACATGCTCGGGCTCGCCGACGAGGCCGAGATCGATCGCCTGCTCGATGTTGCTGTCGGGGTCCTTGATCGTGCGCAGCGCCCGCTTGGCGCGGACCATGTTGCCGTCCTTGCCGCACAGGCCGATCGCCCGGCCGCCCTCGGCGGCGATCCAGCCGACGATCTGCTTGTTGATCGAGCCGGCGAGCACCATCTCGACCACCTCGACGGTGGCCTCGTCGGTGACGCGCAGCCCGCCGCGGAACTCCGACTCGATGCCGAGCCGGGCCAGCATCTTGCCGATCTGCGGCCCGCCGCCGTGCACGACGATCGGCTTCAGCCCGGACTGTTCGAGCAGCACGATGTCCTCGGCGAAGTCCTCCGCCGCCGCCGGATCGCCCATGGCGTGGCCGCCGTACTTGATGACCACGATCTCTTGATCGTAGCGCTGCATGTGCGGCAGCGCCTGCGTCAGGATCTCGGCGCGCACATGCACGTTCGGCAGCGGATCGGTCATCGCGGTCGTCCTGGCTCTCTGCTGAGTCGGGGGCGGATTCGGCGGGGTTCTAGCGCAGGCTTCGTGCGGAGCGAAGACATCGCCTTCTCGCGATTCTGCGATGGACGTCGCGCGGAGGGGGGAGATCGCCGCCCCGGCGCAGATCCGGCGGCGATCGTCACGATCCTCAGGTTGAAACCCGGCGATCGCGCACGCGCCTCTATAGATTTGGCCGAAGAAGTTAATCGGGCATTAACCATCTTCATCAATCATCGGCCCATCGAACGAAGGGGGCCGATCATGCTGAACGCCGATCTGGTGACGCCGCGTCCCAGCCTCACCCATCCCGGCCTGCTCGCGCGCGTCGTCGAGCGCTTGGGTCGGGGCGCGGGCTCCTCGGCGGACGTGTGGCGGCAGCTCACCGAGAACTACGCGGTCGATCTCGACGCGGTGGCGGCGCTCCTGCCCTGCGCCGAGCCCGAGCCGCTCTGGCTCACGGCCCGCGCCCAAGCCCGCAAGCGTTGACCCCGCAAGCGCTGATCCCGCCTCAGCCGATCACCCGCAGCCCGTCGCCCGCCCGCAGCGGGCCGCCGGCCAGGACCTCGGCGTAGACGCCGCAATCGGCGTGGCCGAGACCCTCCATCAGCGCCTTCGGGATCGACAGGTCGCGCTGGCCGGTCTGCGGATCGACGTTCGTGGCCGCGCACCGCACGGTCCGGCTGGTGACCTTCAGCCGGACGCCGCCCTCCGCCTCCAGAACCCGGCCGACCATGTCGAGTTCGGCCCAGGGCGCCAACCCGTCGAGATAGAGGTTGCCGCGGAAGCGCAGGGGATCGACGGGGGCGCCGACGAGATCCTCGGTCGCCGCCACGCTCGCCCGGTTGATGAGCGAGACGTAGCCGGTGCGCGAATCGGTGAAGCGGTAGCCGGGCGGCGCCGCCAGCACCCGCGGCGCGCCGCGCAGCTCCTGCGGCAGGAACCCCTTCATGAAGTCGGCGAGCGCCTCGCGGCCCTCCGCGGTGCTCAGATCCGCGTCCACCGCCGGCGCACCGTTCTCCTCGACGGTCAGGCGATGCGTGGCGTCGTCGAAGCGGGTGCGCAGCCGCGCCAGCGCCTCGTTGCGCATCAGCATCAGGTAGGCGACCTTGGGCAGGTGGCGCGGCACGGTCTCGTTGAAGCCGGACGGGCCATTCTCGATGGCGTAGAGCCGGTCGCCCGGAAAGTAGCCGCTGGTCTCCAGCTCCGCCGTCTCCAGCGCCTCGGGCGAGAGACCCTTGACCGGATAGCGGTAGAGGGCGGCGATGCGGATGTCGGGCGTCTGGCTCATGCCGCATCGCTACGACCGGGCCCGTGCCGGTTGCAACCGGTCCCGCGCGAGACACGGGTCGTCTACGGAGAATTCCGCATGGTCCGCGGCCGCGGTCTCGGTCAGCGTGCCGCCTCCGTCAGGAGGATGAAGACAGATGGCCGAAGTCACCGCGCTCTACCGATATCCCGTCAAGGGGCTCTCGGCCGAGCCGCTTCCCGCGCTGAGCCTGGCCCGCGCCTCCGGCCTCGCCTTCGACCGCGAATATGCCCTGGCCCTCGGCACCACGGCCTTCGATCCGCAGAATCCCGAGCCGCTCGACAAGGGCTTCTTCCTGATGCTGCGCAGCAACGAGGTGCTGGCGGCGCTCTCGACGCGGTTCGATCCGGAGACCGGACATCTCACGGTCACGCGCGGCGGTGAGACGGTGCTCAGCGAGGATCTGACCCGTGCGGCGGGGCGCGAAGCCGTCGAGCGCTTCTTCGAGGCGTATGTCGGCCCTGCCGCCAAGGGGCGGCCGCGCCTCGTGCGGGCGGCGGATCACAAATTCACCGACGGCAGTGTGATCTCGCCGGCCTTCATGCGCGCGGTCTCG
Source organism: Methylorubrum podarium (assembly GCF_040270385.1). Classification (NCBI taxonomy): domain Bacteria; kingdom Pseudomonadati; phylum Pseudomonadota; class Alphaproteobacteria; order Hyphomicrobiales; family Methylobacteriaceae; genus Methylorubrum; species Methylorubrum podarium. The sequence goes on from NZ_JBELQE010000005.1 coordinate 10,120, forward strand.
CTCATCAATCTCGCCTCGGTCCGCGCCCTGGAGGAGCGGACGGGCCGGACGATCCACCCCCTGCGCTTCCGCGCCAACATCTACGTCGATGGGCTGGAGCCCTGGGCCGAGATGGATTGGGTCGATCGGGAGGTGACCATCGGAGCCCTGCGCCTGCGGGGGCTCGCCCGCACGCCGCGCTGCGCCGCCGTCGACGTCAATCCGGAGACCGCCGCGCGCGACACCCATCTGCCGAAGGCGCTCAAGCAGCATTTCGGTCACGTCGATCTCGGCATCTACCTCGAAGTGCTCACCGACGGCGCCATCGCGGTCGGCGACCGGATGGCGGTGACCTCACCGACAGAGGCCGCCGCCGGCTGACCCGCGGCGGGACCGGCGGAACGGTCCCGAAAGACCCGCGATTCGGCCGCGCTCTCCCCCTTGTGTTACGTAAACGCAACACCAGATCAGTCCTACCGGCGGCTCTCAAGACAGCGCCGGTGTCCCGGCGGGGCTGACCCCGCGGGGCAACGCATCGGAGGCTCCGTGCCGCGTGAGCGGGCGGAAGACAATCCGGTCCGGGGAAGGGCAACACGCATGAATTTCGAGAAATACACCGAGCGCGCCCGCGGCTTCGTCCAGGCGGCGCAGAATCTCGGCGTCCGCGAAGGCAACCCTCAGCTCGCGCCCGGCCATCTCCTCAAAGTCCTGCTCGACGATCCCGAAGGGCTCTGCGCCGGTCTCATCGACCGCGCCGGCGGCCAGTCGCGGGTCGCGCATGCGCAGGTCGAGCAGTGGCTGGCCAAGCAGCCGAAGGTCTCGGGTAATTCCGCGCAGCCGCAGGCGACGCGCGACCTCGTGCGCGTGTTCGACACGGCCGAGCAGGCCGCCGAGAAGGCGGGCGATTCCTACGTCACCGTCGAGCGGCTGCTGCTCGCCTTCGCCGTCGAGAAGGAGTCCGAGGCCGGCCGCATCCTGACCGCGGCGGGCGTCACCGCGGCCTCGCTCAACGCGGCGATCAACGCGCTCCGCAAGGGCCGCACCGCCGACAACGCGAGTGCCGAGAACGCCTACGACGCGCTCAAGAAGTACGCCCGCGACCTCACGGAAGCCGCCCGCGAGGGCAAGCTCGATCCGGTGATCGGCCGCGACGAGGAGATCCGCCGCACGATCCAGGTCCTGTCCCGGCGCACCAAGAACAATCCCGTGCTGATCGGCGAGCCCGGCGTCGGCAAGACCGCCATCGTCGAGGGGCTGGCGCTGCGCATCGTCAACGGCGACGTGCCGGAATCCCTCAAGGAGAAGAACCTGCTGGCGCTCGACATGGGCGCGCTGATCGCGGGCGCGAAGTATCGCGGCGAGTTCGAGGAGCGCCTGAAGGGCGTGCTCTCGGAAGTCACCGCCGCGGAAGGCCAGATCATCCTGTTCATCGACGAGATGCACACGCTCGTCGGCGCGGGCAAGGCCGACGGCGCCATGGACGCGTCGAACCTGCTGAAGCCCGCGCTCGCCCGCGGCGAGCTGCACTGCGTCGGCGCGACCACGCTCGACGAGTACCGCAAGCATGTCGAGAAGGACGCGGCGCTGGCCCGCCGCTTCCAGCCGGTCTTCGTGTCCGAGCCCACCGTCGAGGACACGGTGTCGATCCTGCGCGGCATCAAGGAGAAATACGAGCAGCACCACGGCGTGCGCATCCAGGACAGCGCGCTCGTCGCGGCGGCGACGCTGTCGAACCGCTACATCACCGACCGCTTCCTGCCCGACAAGGCGATCGATCTCGTGGACGAGGCCGGCTCGCGCCTGCGCATGCAGGTCGACTCGAAGCCGGAAGAGCTCGACAACGTCGATCGCGAGATCGTGCGGCTGAAGATCGAGGGTGAGGCTCTGAAGAAGGAGACGGATTCCGCCTCCCGCGACCGGCTCCAGCGCCTGGAGAAGGAACTCGCCGACCTCGAGGAGCAGTCCGCCACCATCACGGCGCGCTGGAAGGCCGAGAAGGACAAGCTGGGTGCCGCCGCCGAGCTCAAGAAGAAGCTCGACGAGGCGAGGAACGAACTCGCCGCGGCCCAGCGCCAGGGCCAGTACCAGCGCGCGGGCGAACTCGCCTACGGTGTGATCCCCGGCCTGGAGAAGCAACTCGCCGAGATCGAGGCCGCGGCCGAGAGTGCGGTCGCCCGCGACGGCATGGTCGAAGAGGCGGTGACGCCGCAGCACATCGCGGGCGTCGTCTCGCGCTGGACCGGCGTGCCGGTGGACAAGATGCTGGAGGGCGAGCGCGAAAAACTGCTCGCGATGGAGGAGGCGCTGAGCAAGCGCGTCGTCGGCCAGCGCGAGGCGGTGGAGGCGGTCTCGACCGCGGTGCGCCGGGCGCGGGCCGGCCTGCAGGATCCGAACCGGCCGATCGGCTCGTTCATGTTCCTCGGCCCGACCGGCGTCGGCAAGACCGAGCTGACCAAGGCGCTCGCCGGCTTCCTGTTCGACGACGACACGGCGTTGGTCCGCATCGACATGTCCGAGTACATGGAGAAGCACGCCGTCGCCCGCCTCATCGGCGCGCCTCCGGGCTATGTCGGCTACGAGGAGGGCGGGGCGCTGACCGAGGCCGTGCGGCGCCGGCCCTATCAGGTCGTGCTGTTCGACGAGGTGGAAAAGGCGCATCCGGACGTGTTCAACGTCCTGCTGCAGGTGCTCGACGACGGGCGCCTGACGGACGGGCAGGGGCGGACGGTCGATTTCCGCAACACGCTGCTGATCATGACCTCGAACCTCGGCGCCGAGTATCTGGTCAACCAGCCGGCCGGCCAGGACACCGACGCGGTGCGCGACGAGGTGATGGGCGTGGTGCGGGGCCATTTCCGTCCCGAGTTCCTGAACCGGGTCGACGAGATCATCCTGTTCCACCGCCTCGCGCGCTCGGAGATGGGGGCGATCGTCGACATCCAGCTCGGCCGCCTCGCCAAGCTTCTGGAGGATCGCAAGATCACCCTCGACGTGGACGACGAGGCCCGCACCTGGCTCGCCGACAAGGGCTACGACCCGGCCTACGGGGCGCGGCCGCTGAAGCGGGTGATCCAGAAGAACGTGCAGGATCCGCTGGCCGAGGCGATCCTCTCCGGCGTGATCCACGACGGCGAGACGGTGCCGATCCGCGTCGGCCCGGCCGGTCTGATGATCGGCGACATCGCCGCCGAGCGCCGGCCGGCGGGGGTGCTGCTGAACTGACGCAGGAGCTTTCGGGCTCGCTCAATGAAATGGGCTGGGCCATGCCGGATGGTGTGGCTCAGCCGTTCTGCTTCACGAGTTGACGACTGCCGTCGCCCGCGCATCGTGTTGACGTTGTCTATACGGCGCGCCATGTTCAGGTCATGCCGAAGGATCGCGAACCCTCGTCGCACGGCGTTGCCGCCTCTGTCGCCGTTGCGGAGCGGTCTCCTGCGTCCGACCCCAAGGGCAGCATCAACCTGCGCATCGAATCGCAGACCCGCCAGTTGATCGACGAGGCGGCCGCCGCCCTCGGCAAGACGCGGACCGAGTTCATGGTCGAGACGGCCCGGCGGCACGCGATCGACGTGCTGCTCGACCAGCGATTGTTCAGGCTCGATCCCGATCGCTACGATGCCTTCATGCATGCGCTCGACAATCCGCCTGCGCCCGGAGTGAAGCTTCGGTCGCTGCTTCGTCGTGTTCCGGCATGGCAGAAATAGCCGGGGGACCGGAACGTCCCGGATCATCTCTCTCGGCACCCGTTCCACTCAGCGCCCAGCACGATCTGTCCGCTTTCGATTGCGGTGAGCCGACCCTCGACGACTGGCTCAGGCATCGGGCGCTAAAGAATGAAAGCCGGTTCTCGCGCACCTATGTCGTCTGCGAGGACAACCGGGTCGTCGCCTATTGCTGCATCTCGGCGGGATCGGTCGCGCGCACCGACGCACCGGGAAAGCTGCGCCGCAATGCGCCCGATACGATCCCGGTCTCGGTGATCGGTCGGCTGGCTGTCACCCGTGAGTGCGCGGGTCGAGGGCTCGGCGCCGACATCCTGGCCGACGCGCTGCGCCGCATCGCGTTGGCGTCCCAGAGCATCGGCATCGCAGCGGTGCTGGTTCATGCCAAGGATGATGCGGCCAGACGCTTCTATTTGAACTGCGCCGAGTTCATCGAATATCCTGAGGACAGCCGCACGCTGTTCCTGCCGATTGAAACGGTGCTCGCGGCGTTCGGTTGAGAGGGCGAGTGGCGGAACTGATTTTCATGCAACCGGCGGCGTCGATCGGATGGCCTGCGGGGAACGGAGCGTCTCTTCAGGAAAGCCGCGTGAGAACGACGAACTGGCAACCGCGCCCATGACGACCGAACCGCTCACCTACGCCATCGGCGACATCCACGGCTGTGCCGACCTCCTCGACCGCATGCTGGAACGCATCGAGTCCCACGCGGCCGGAGGCGCGAAGAAACTCGTGTTCCTCGGCGACTACATCGATCGCGGTCCCGACAGCGCGCGAGTGATCGAGACCCTGCGCCGCCTGCAATGGCGCGAGCCGGACGACGTGGTCTGCCTGATGGGCAACCACGAGGAGATGCTGCTGAAGAGCCTGCGCGAGCCCGGCGCCCTCGACCACTGGGTCTACAACGGCGGGGCCGAGGCGCTCGCCTCGTTCGGCGTCTCCGGTCCGGAGGAACTGCCCGGCGAGGTGCTCGACTGGATCGAGGCCCTGCCGACCCTGCACGCGGACGCGCAGCGCTGGTACGTCCATGCCGGCTTCCGCCCGGAATCCGAGGTGCCGGACCCCGATCCGCACAACCGGCTCTGGATCCGGGAGCCGTTCCTGTCCGAGGATCACGATTTCGGCCGCCACGTGGTCCACGGCCACACGCCGCGGACCCGCGGCGGCCCGGATTGCCGCCGTTTCCGCACCAATCTCGACACCGGCGCGGTCTACGGCAACGCCCTGACTGCGGGCGTGTTCTCGAACGCGCAGGGGCCCGCCCTGGAATTCCTGCGGGTGCCGGCCCAGGCTTGACCGTCCGAGGCGACTCGGGCCTTACTCTCCGTCCGTGGCCCCGTGCAGCCCGCCGCTCGCGCCCTTCGGGGAACGGTGAATGCACGGCCGATCGTCGGATCGATCCCTCAGCATGGGCTGCCTGTCAGCAACGCGAGCACTGACGCCGGAAGCGCCCAAGCGAAGGCTCGATCATGCTCGACATCTCGAACGCGAAGACGATGGCCAGGACGCTGCGGACCTCCCTGTCCCAGCGTAGCATCGACCTGCCCCACAGCGCCTGCCTCGAACTCGTCGCCCGCCAGTTCGGCTTCGCGGACTGGAACGTCCTGTCCGCCCGGCTGGAGAAGCCGGAAGCATCGGGACGGCCGCTCGTCCCGCCCAAGGGCTGGTTCGCCTTCGGCTCGATCAGCGACACCACCCACCGGCTCGGTCTCGACCCCGACCGGCCCGGGGCCGCCCTGATCGAGAGCATCACCGCGCGCGGCCACGGGGCGGATCTGACCGGCCTCATCGCCGTGCTGATGCAGAGCATCAAGGCCGACGCCTTCCTCGGGCAGCGCCTGCGCTTGACCGCGGAGATCCGCACGCAGGACGCCGACCTCGCCACCCTCTGGATGCGCGTCGACGGTCACGAGCGCCGCGGTCTCGCCTTCGACAACATGATGGACCGCAAAGACCACGGCCCCCTGAACGGGACCGCGGAGTGGACGCGGCGCGCCATCGTTCTCGACGTCGCGGCGGAGGCGGGCAGCCTCCATCACGGGTTCTTCCTCAAGGGCTACGGGCGAGCCTGGGCGCGGAGCTTCCGGATCGAGGCCGTCGGGGCCGAGGTCCCGGTCACGACGATTCCCCACCGTGAGACCTGCGATGCGGCGCGCCTGCCGGCCGGGCCGGCGAACCTCGATTTCTGTGAGCGCTGAGGTTTCGTCACCGGACCTGCTTGAACCGGGCGGCGGCTCCCTCTCTAACGGAGGCAGCCGCGGGGGTTCGCGCCGCGGATGAGGAGCCGACGCCGATGGATGCGCCCGCAGAGCCCCGCAGCCGGACCGAGGAGAAGCCGCTCGCCCGGCTCGCCCTCCGCTTCACCGATTGGGCCGAGAAGTGGTTCCCGGACGCCTTCGTGTTCGTGGCCATCGCCGTCGTCATCGTCGCGGGCGCGGCGCTCCTGAACGGCGCGCCGGTCCAGGCGGTGACGAAGAGCTTCGGCGACGGGTTCTGGAGCCTGATCCCCTTCACCATGCAGATGGTCTTCGTCACCATCGGCGGCTACGTGGTGGCGACCTCGGCACCCGTCCAGGCGCTGATCGACCGCCTGGCGCTGGTGCCCAAGACCGGGCGCGGCGCCATCGGCTTCGTGGCGCTCGCCACCATGCTCTCCTCGCTCCTGAGCTGGGGCCTCAGCCTGATCTTCGGCGGCCTGCTCGCCCGGGCGCTCGCCCGGCGGCCGGATCTGCGGATGGATTACCGGGCGGCCGGCGCGGCGGCCTATCTCGGCCTCGGGGCGACCTGGGCGATGGGCCTGTCCTCGTCGGCCGCGCAGCTTCAGGCGAACCCGAAGAGCCTGCCGCCGGGGCTCTTGCCGATCACCGGCGTGATCCCGTTCAGCGAGACGATCTTCCTCTGGCAGTCCATGCTGATCACCGCGATCCTCGTCGTGCTCTCGGCGGTGATCGCGGTCGCCTCCGCGCCGGGCCGCGAGACCGCGGTGACGGCCCAGGATCTCGGCGTCGACGTGTCGAAGGAGGACACGAGCCTGCCCCCGCCGAAGCAGCCCGGCGAGTGGCTGGAGCACGCCCCCGTCCTGACCGTGCTGATCGGCCTGCTCGCGGCGGGCTGGCTGATCCAGGAATTCGCGCGCCAGGACTGGATGATCGCGATCTCCAGCCTCAACACCTACAACTTCCTGTTCCTGATGGCGGGCCTCGTCCTGCACTGGCGTCCGAAGCGCTTCCTCGCCGCCCTCGGCAAGGCGGTGCCGGCCACCGCCGGCATCCTGATCCAGTTCCCGTTCTACGCCGCCATCGCCGCGATCCTGACGGGCGCCAAGAACGCCGCCGGGCACAGCCTGTCGGACGTGATCGCCCACGCCTTCGTCGCCCTGAACACGCAAGGGAGCTTCCCGCTCGCGATGGGCGTCTACTCGGCGCTGCTCGGCTTCTTCATCCCCTCGGGCGGCGGCAAGTGGCTCCTGGAAGCGCCCTACGTGATGCAGGCGGCCAACGAGCTGAAGGTGCATCTCGGCTGGGCGGTGCAGGTCTACAACGCGGCCGAAGCCCTGCCGAACCTGATCAACCCGTTCTTCATGCTGCCGCTGCTCGGCATTCTGGGATTGAAGGCCCGCGACATCGTCGGCTTCAGCTTCCTGCAACTCATCGTCCACCTGCCGGTGGTGCTGTTCCTGCTCTGGGCGCTCGCCTTCACGCTGGAATACCACCCGCCGGTGATGCCGTAGGGCGCGCCTAGGGGCGGCCCTGGGGCGGGCCGCCCATCGCGATGATCCCGGCATCCATGAGACCGCGGGCCTCGTCGCCGCTCGAGGCAAGCAGCGAGAAGCTGACGGGACGCCGAGGCCCGCTGTCATGGCCGGTCTCGCCGTCCGACCAGAAACTCGTCGCGAGCGGCGAGAACGCATCCGCGATCCCGGATTCCGTGAACCCTTCGGTGCGGGCGCGGGCGTCGACACGCTGGAGGAAGCCCTTCGCCCGCACGCCGAGCTGTGCCTTTAGGCCGTCGCGCGCGGCCGACCACACGGTTTGGACGAGACAGTGCCGGCCCAGCGCATCCCGGCCCCAGGCGGCGACGTAGCGCGGCGACAGCAGTTCGACCGCCTTGTCCCGGTCCGGCGCGCGGGACGGGATCTGATCGATCGCGTCCCGCGAGGCGGGCCGCGTCGCGAGCCCCTCGAACGGGGTGCGGCCGTGGCGGATGTAGCCGAGGCAATCCTCGAAGATCAGCCGCATCACCAGCGGCTCGTTCTCCTCGATCTCGGCGGCATGGGCGGGGAAAGCGGCTAGGCAGGCGGCGAGCAGAAGCCAGGATCTCGGCACGCGCCCCTCCTGCGGATTCGGCCGGATCGCGGAATTCAGCGCCGCGCCGGCACCATCACGGCGATGGCCGCGAGCAGCCAACCTGCCATCAGCACCATGCCGCCGCTCGGCGCCGCCATGGCGAACAGCGCCTGGCCGAGGAGCGCCCGCATCGCGAGGTCGCCCGAGAACAATACGAGCCCGAGGAGCAGCGCCGCCGCGGCGAGGCGGGTGAGGGCGCCGCGGGTGAGGCCGGCGGCGGCAAGACCCGTCAGGGCGAGGATGGCGGGGGCGTGGAACAGCAGGAACTGCGCCGCGGTCTTCAGCGTCTCGCCGCCGCTGGTATGCGCGGCGGCGGCGCTGGCCGCCACGCCGAGTCCTCCGGCGAGGGCCGCAAGCGCCGCCAGAAGGCGGTCGAGGCCGGTCACGCGCCGCGCTCCTGCAGCAGCCGGGCGATGCTGGCACGCAGTTCGGCCACGCCGCGGTCATCGCGGCTCGAGGTCAGCAGCACCTCCGGATAGGCCGCGGGGCGCTTGGCGAGGGCCGCCTGGATGCCGGCGATGCGCTTCTCGATCTCGGATTTCTTGAGGGCGTCGCCCTTGGTCAGCACGATCTGGTAGGAGACCGCCGCCTTGTCGAGCCCGTCGAGCAGGTCGGTGTCGATCGATTTCAGGCCGTGCCGGGAATCGATCAGCACGTAGACGCGGGCGAGATTCGAGCGGCCCTTGAGGTAGGCGTGGATCAGCTTGGTCCAGGCCTCGACCTTGGCCTTCTCGACCGCGGCGTAGCCGTAGCCGGGCATGTCGACGAGCATCAGGCGCCCGCCGATCCGGAAGAAGTTGAGCTGCTGGGTGCGGCCCGGCGTGTGCGAAGTGCGCGCCAGGGTGTTGCGGCCGGTCAGCGCGTTGACGAGGCTCGACTTGCCGACATTGGAGCGCCCGGCGAAGGCGATCTCGACGCCCTCCATCGGCGGCAGCGCGCCGAGCGCCGGCGCGGCGGCGGTGAACTCGGCCTCGCCCACGAAGAGCAGGCGCCCGGCTTCCAGCAGTTCCGGGGAGGGGTCTTCGATGGCGGCGTCTGTCATGGTCGGGGGCCGCTGTTTTCCCTCCCCCGCGCGGGGAGAGGGG
>NZ_JBELQE010000078.1:0-11323 GCF_040270385.1 Methylorubrum podarium
ACAACGGTGCGCGTACATCCGGCGTCACCCTCGTCCCGGCATCGTGGCCGCGTCCGATCGAGCGACAGAATCGCGATCGGCATGCTCCTGATATGGGGGCAGTATGGTTAACAATCAATGAGCAGCCCCGCCGCCCGATCTGCTCACGGGCTGGCGGGGTGTGACGTGCCCTTGAAGTTAGAGGGGTGTGCAACTTCCACACCGTTAGCGCTGACAGTCCAGCGCCCACGTTCTGGATCAGCTTGCGAGTTTCTGCTCTTGCCTGCGGCTTACCTCGAAGGCCTGAAGATCCAGCGCCAAGCTGACAACCTGATCGGATTTGAGGCGGTTCGGCTGCAGCGCTCCACCGAACCCATGCCGCAGATACACTTCCTGAACCTCAGGCGTGCGCATCGCTCCGCCCATCGTCCAGTTCGGGAATAGCCGCCCGGGCACGTCGCGCACGTTGATGATCGTTGCTGTCGAGTGCCGCGAGTCGCGCGCAATGCGGTTGTACGTCTCCGTAACTTGTGCCCGCTCGCCCTCCAAGATCTGGATGAAAAAGGTTTTGTCGAAGATCAGGAAGCCCGTGATCCCGTCGCGGCTGTTGTTGCGCTGAGAAACGGACAGGATCTCACGCATGTTGGTGAGCATGGCGCGGTCGCTGTCCGACACGGTATTGCGGCTGTAATAGACGAGCTGGTGGATCATCGACTCTGCGCCCTGGCTGTTGCGGTATCGTGGGCGTGAGGCATCTTTGATGATACCGCTCCAACGGAGGGTCTCAATCCATGCACCACGAGCCCAAACTGGCGGCGAGGTGCTAACACTTTCTGAATTTGCGGTGAGGTAAGGTGATGGCAGCCCACCTCTAAGGGAATAATCCCTTAACACTTTCTGAATTACCACCTCCACCATAGGAGGCAGATGTGACCCTTGTCGACCTCGTCAGGCTCTTCGCCGACCCACTCGCTATGGCCGTCGTGCTGACAGACATCGATCTGGAGCGGCCAGGGCCAACCATTCTGTACACCAATCCGGCCTTTGAGCGCATGAGCGGCTACAGGGCTGAAGAGGTGTGTGGGAACTCGCCCCGGATGCTTCAGGGACCAGCGACGAACCGCCAGCTGACCCGCCTCGTCGCGCGCAGATTACACGCGGAACGCCGTTTCCATGGCGTCCTGGAGAACTACCGTAAGTCCGGGGAGTGCTATCTGTGCGAAGTCGATGTGCGACCGATCCTCGGGAGGAACGACGAACCGCTCGGGTTTATCGCGTTCGAGCGTGAGGTGGTCCGCCGTCGAGGGCGACCCGTCCAAGGGGTAGGTGGCAGATATCAGCCCGTCGGTGGCGAGTGCTTTGCAGTAGGACCAGTTTGGGCCACGCCTGCCCCGTTTTGCTGAACGGTTAGCGCGGCCTCGTGTGCATCAGCGAGCCTCAGGCCACTTTGGGCGCTTCGATCGTCACCGTGCCGCATGTTTCAGGAAGTAGGATCTGCGGCAGACTCGCTAGAGCCGGCTTGGCGAACAGGTAGCCCTGGAACAGGCGAATGCCGGCTGCGCGCAATGCCATGAGTTCGGCCTCCGTCTCGACACCCTCGGCCAGGATCGTGATCCCGAGTTCCCGTGCCATGGTCACAACACCGGCAACGATGACCTGCCGGGCTGGCGAGTTCGCGATGCCACGGATCAGCTCCATATCGAGCTTAATCAGATCGGGCTGGAAACTCGCCAGAAGGTTGAGGCCGGCATACCCTGCACCGAAGTCATCAAGAGCCGTTAGGAAGCCCTGCCTGCGGTACTCAGTGATGATCCGCTGCACATGACCGACATCGAGCATCCGCTCGTTCTCGGTAAACTCAAACATCAGCTGCCGATTTGCAAATCCTACCCGGCGAGCGGCGTCCAATGTCGCGCGGATGCAGGCTGCCGGCTCATAAACGGCATTAGGCATGAAGTTGATCGAAAGCCGCGTATCGTTGTCCTGAAACAAGCTTCCAGCCAGCTCAATGGCGCGGACGCGACAGGCCTGGTCGAACTTGTAGCGGTTCGCTTCATCGACCTGTCCCAGAACCCAGCCTGCGCCTTGACCTTCAAGGCCGCGAACAAGGGCTTCGTAACCCCAAACCTTGTTTTGGCTGACATCTACGATGGGCTGGAAAGCCATTGTGAAGCTGAACGGCAGTGGCTCTGCGCTCCTGCAACCCTGACAGCCGATTATGCTCATCGTTGCAGCTCCTGCATGACAGATACGATCTACATGCCAAGCGTGAAATATGTCCAAACGTCTGAACAACTTTTGATAGTCGTAGCGTCCGAGCCTGTCCGTTCGGACTGTTGGAGCAACTGTGAAGCTAACGGCGCAACAGTCCGCTAGATTAACTTGCTCCATGTTCGCTGGCAGCAGAAAATCTGTCATACACTGCCTAAAAAACACACGTTTTCCGACAGCGACATTCGCGGCTGCACCCGACCCTTAGCGATGGTTGAACCTCGATCGCGAGCAAAAGCCCTGCGCCTTTTTGAGCGTATGGCGTAGGATCGCCGCATGGGACTTTTGACCTTCAGCATCAACGTCACCCTGGACGGCTGCGTAGACCATCAGGAAGGCATCGCTGACGATGAGACGCACGCCTACTTCACACGCCTCATGGACGACGGCGGGGCGATGCTCTGGGGCCGCATCACCTACGAGATGATGGAGGGCTATTGGCCGCCGGTCGCTCGCGGGGACGTGGACGCAGTGCCAGCGATCCGCGAGTGGGCGGTCAAGCTGGAGGCCAAGCCGAAATACGTGGTGTCGTCAACGCGAAACGATTTCCCCTGGACCAACAGCCACCACATCGCCGACGACATGCGGGCAGGCGTGCAGAGGCTCAAGGACGCAACTCCGACAGGCGTGCTCCTCGGCAGCGGCAAACTCGCGACCGAGTTGGACCGGCTGGACCTGATCGATGAGTACAAGCTCCTCGTCCAACCCCGGATCGCTGGCCGCGGCCCGACCCTGTACCAGGGCGGACTTCCCAGTACGCGGCGGCTTGAGCTGATCTCGGCGAAGCCGCTCCGGAACGGCGCGGTTGCGATGCACTACCGGCGCGAAGCGTGACCCGACACAGTCCCCATGCAACATGAGGCCGAGTGCTGGATGTTCGTGCCAGGTAAGGACTGGGATCGACCGGACCGCGAGATCTACGGAAAGGCTGGATCATGCCGGAGTATTTTTACACCTCACCGCTGCTGGCTACGACGCAATCTGATCGGATGGCGCTCTAGAGAGAGAGGCTGGCGCTCCGACCCGTTGAGGCCGGAGAACACTTCTTTTCCTCGGTCCCGTCCTCTGTGCATATTAGCCTAAGATGATCCGCGAACCAGCGCGGAGACTGCAAGCGGCTCGTCGTGACCGCGCAAGTGCCGGATGCCAAGGTCTTCCATCTGTATGCCTTCAGGTAGAGGCTGGAGACGGTCAAGTAATTCCGTCGAAAGCACCACGTCTTTGTTCAGCTCCTTCGCCAAACCTTCCAGCCGAGACGTAGTGTTCATGACATCACCAAAGTAGGTGATCTTATGCCGTTCGAGCCCTATCTCGGCGGTCAGAACGGATCCACAGTGAAGGGCGGCCCGAAATCGAGGCACCTCGCCGAAATCCTGCCGCCATCGCGCGGCGTCGCGCTCGACCTCGTCAAGGAAGTCATATAGGCACCGCACGGCCGCAGCGTTGCGAACGCCGCGTTTTAGTTGCCAAGTCACCACGGCCATGTCGCCGATGTAGTCGTCGATTTCACCACCAGACCTGCGGACGGGACCAGCAAGCAACGCAAAGACACGACCAAGCAGCGCGAGTGCCTTCCTATCTCCGTTCTGACGCGCGAACCGCGTCGAACCGGTAAGATCGAGGAACAGGAACACCCGGGCCTCTCGGATTGGTTTGTGGTACCTTCCGAGGAGCAGATTGAGCAAAGTTTTAGGGCCGATCAGGTCGCGAACTCTGAACGCCGTGATCAGGAGAGCCGCAATCGTCAGTGAGTAGACCAAAGTGATACCTTCGGAGACCTCCGGTTCGCTCCAGGAAACCTCTGCCGCTCTGAGCATGCCTTCGGCTAAGGCATTTCCGGCAACAACGGCCATCGCCATACCGATAAGGGAGAGGATCAGGAATGTCGGCGTGGACGCGCGCCGGAGCTTGGACCGCAATTGGGGTAGGAGAAAACCACGCTCAAAAAGGAGAATGGGCGCACCGATTGTGAGACCATGAAGTACGGCGGGCCAGAGCGGTCGATCGAAGACCGCACCAAACAAGCCTCCTGCTCCTGCGCTCAGCGCGATGACGACGAGCAATTCGACAAACTTGTGTGAGTGCATCAGGCGTCCCGCTCTTCCACCTTGGACCGAAGCTCGTCTCACGCCCGAAGCGAGCGGCGCAGAAGCTCCCAACACCGATTGTTCGACCAAATTCAGGTAGCGCTGCACGCAGAGCAGCACATTCACGTGAAGGGTCCAAATTAGCTATCGACCCCAAGCGGTCTTCCAGTTGTACTAGCACATATGTCAGAAAAACGACCATATACATTATAGCCAATAAGCCTCTTCGAAGTTAGTTGATGACTTTTGAATCCTAATGTCGGCGTTATGCGCTTTCGACGATTTGGCTAACGCCGCCTCGATAGTGTCGCCTTCTAAGACGAACATCGTTGCCGCCGCTATGATCTCATCCCGGCCGCTATGCCGAGGCGCCTTCGCGCGTAGCTCGACCATCAATTCAAGCGTCTTCCGTCGAGACAGCTTCGGCGAGGATCGCCGCCAATTTTGCTTTCTACGATGACGGCTTGCCTTATCAGGGTTGTCCTTAGCCCATTGTGCTTTGTAGGCCGTCTGCCGATCTCGATTATCCGCCATCCATTTGCGCTTACGAGCGCGCTCATTCGCCTTGTATTGATCGCTCCGGTTCTGTCGAGCAAGACGGGCCGTTTCCTTCCCTTTCTTGCCTGCTCTGTATTTGCGTTGCCGCTCGCGTTGCTCGGCGCGATATCGTTCCCATTCCTCGGGAGTGCAATCGGATTTGCGCTTGAAAGTCATCCACGCGACTCCTTCTGGCGGGCGGCCTGGACATCGCACTCCAGCCGTCTTTGGATCGGCGAGCAAGCGTCACCGTGTTTTTTCAACGATGGAGCCACATAGGTCAGCGCCGCCTCAATCTCCTGAAGGGTGACGGGCGCCTCTGAAGGGGCGTGCGTGCGCATTGCTGATCTCCTGCAGGGTGGAGAGAGTCGAGCCGTCCGGTAGCGGACGCAGGAACACCTCCTGCAGTTCGGCGACGTGTGCCGGCTCTGGCAGGCCGAGCAGCCGGTGCATCTCCTCGCAGTAGGCGATCCACTGGCATGCGGCGGCCACGGCCTGCCGATTGGTGGCCGGCAGCCACTTCATGCGCGCGTTCAGCCCGGCGACCAAGATGCGCAGCCAGATCGCGCGGCGGAGCTTCGGCCACGGAACGATGGCCGGCGGAGGCAGGGCGGTCGGCATCAGAGCGCCACGAGGTAGAGGGCGACCAGCACCTTGGCGGTCAGCACGTTGCCCTGGCCGGCTTCGTGCCCGGCCCCGTTGAGAATGTCGCGGCTGGTACGGCGCATCCGGCTGATACCACGCGCGAGGGACGGACGGCCGAGAGCTAGGGCGGCGCGCATCGTCAGGCGGGTCTTCATCGGTGATCCTATCGTTTTTTGGGAGGAGGGCGGCCCTCTGCGAGCAGGCGGGCAAGTTGCTTCTTGATGTCGTGCCTGACCGGCGGTTTGGCGGAGAAGCGGTGCAGCGGAGTGGTGCGAAGGCGATGCGTCGGCTTCGGCTCGGGTTTGCGCTCTGCGCTGGCCCACCACGCGCGCACGACTTCGACATCGAACACCCAGGGAGAGTGCGCCCTGAAGGGCTGGCGAGCACCGGGCACCCGGCCGGCGGCGGCCTGCCTGACCCAATGGCGCTCGGTGAAGCCGAACTCGGAGACGAGATCGGCGGCGCGCACGTATCGGTGATGAGGCATCGCGGTCTCCTCAACAGAGACCTCCAGGCTCAGGCTTCGCGATCGTCTCCACAACCTCGAAGCCAGACGATCTGAGCGTCGTGGCCCTCGGGAGCGCCGAGAGACGGTTCAGCGTCGCCGCTGTCCTCGTCGTCGGGCTCCCCGTCCATGCAGTCGAGGAGGGCGATCAGCCGGTCGGCTTGGTCGAGGGCGGCCTGTGCCGCCTGTTCAAGTTCGAGCCGTAGAGCAGGCCCGTCGAGCACGTCGCTGCGGGCGATCGACGGAGCCGGCCGGCGCGGGCGGAAAGTGATGACGTTCGGCACGGATCAGGCTTTCGGCTGGACCTCGGAGGGGGTGACAGGCTGGCCGCGCCAATCGACGCCAGCGGCGGCACAGGCGCTTTCGATGAACTTGCGCGCGCACTGGAGGTGATAGTCCTCGTCTACCGATGAAGAGCCTCCCTGTTCGTACTTTCCGCCGGGCCACAACACCCAAATCAGGGATCGCGCCTTCACGGCAAACCCGCACGCGGTCAGCGCTGGCCGGGCAAAGATCTCTTCGCAGATCGGCTCCAAGGCTTCGAAAGCTTTCTCTGCCGCCTCGTGCGCGCCGGTAACTCCGGGCATCGCCCATGCGGCGCGAGCTGCGGCTTCGAAGCGGTCTCCGCTAAGCTCCATGGCGCGATCCATGGCCGCCCTGCACCGAGCCGCAGGCCCTCGATTAGCCTCTTCGGCCTGTCGCCAAGCCGCATGCAGGGCGTCAAACTGCTGCCCGAGCTTGATCAAGTCCGCATCCGCGCCGAAAACCTCGTTGATGGCCGAGCACACGGTGCTGAGCGCGCGTAGGCCGTCGTCGTCATCATCGACAACGGCATTTCGCAGCACCGCACCGGGCAGGTAGTCGGCCAGGGCGAGGAGTCCGGCGAGTGTCGTTGAAGGCGTGCCGATCAGCGCCTCGTAAGCCTCCCCTTCTCGGGTGCGCGGCACCTCGGCAGCGGTCTCGCACTCCTGGTAGCCCTCAGTGCCGGGGATCGCCTCCGACGTAGCTTTCAGGTACGGAAGCCAAGTGGCATAGGCGGCCTTGTGAGCGGTGATGGCGGCAAGGGCAGGGTCGGCGCCCTCGTCGGTGTCCGGCGACGGGTCGGTCTCGCCAGGGTATGCGAGCGCGAAGTGCTCGTTGATCCGGGTGTCCCGAGACGCCTCCTCGAACAAGAGATCCCGGCGCAGGGTCAGCACCAGAAGCTCTTGCAGCTCGGCGCGCGACCTATCCGCCATCGCGACGGCCTCGTTGCCCGACACGGCTCCCGAGAAGTCGCCCGCGATGACGCTGCGCACCTTGTCGGTGGTCCAGAGTGTCAGCGTGTTGCCGATGCGCAGACGACGGGCCTCATCATCTCCGAGGCGGGTGCGCCGGTCGAACTCGGTGCAGGCAGCATGGAATGCCGCCATGGCCTCGGGGGAGCCGGGCGCCGGTCGAGGGGCCGGTGCGGCGCGGCGCAGAACGCGAGCGGCCGAAGCCTTGAGCGCGGCTGCACGGGTCTTAAGGGACGGGCGGGACGGATCGCGAGCGAGACGCGGGAGCTTGAGCGAGGGCATGGTTGCGCTTCCAAATGTCAGGATGACGAGCGCGGCGAGGGGCGACCCGCCGCGAGGCTGGTCAGCGATTGGCGTCGAGCCAATCCGAGATGACATCGAGGTTCTGCGACCTCTGCTCTCCGAGTTGGCGGACCTCGTACTTGAAGTCGTCGCTCGCGCCCGCGAAGCTCGGGTAGATGAAGCCCCACTCGGGCCGCCCGTATCGCCGTTTGATGCGCTCGATGCGCCCGCCGCTGCGTTCCCATGCGGCAACCCACTCGGGCACGTCGAAGTACGGCAGGCGCAGATCCGTCCCGGTGAGCGCGGCGGCGCTCAACAGAAGGGGCTCGAACTCCGTGTTCCTCCGGCGCCGATCTGAGGCGATCAGCAGTCGGACATGCACAGCCAGCCCATCTGCGGTCGCGGCGACTGACCTGCTGATCGCAAAGCGAAGGTCGAGAACGGCCGCATCGACGGCGTGCGACGCGTCGCGAAGCCGGTCGTAATCCGACAGGGTTCGGACAGCGGCCACCCGCGCGTCGAAGATGTCCGCGACCGGCAGCAACTCGCGCCAGCGCTTGATGCGGTGCGGAGTCTGACCGCCTTGGCCGAGCACCGGGACGGCGTGCTCTATCACCATGCGCAGGGCCTTTCCCGTCCAGACCTGTTGCCAGATCTGACCGTCTTCCGCCCGCTGCCATCGCGGCACTTGGTGCATATCGGCATAGCCGCTCAAGAGCCCCTTTGCCGCGAGCCGCTGCACAAGGGCGGTCTCCCAATCGGACGGCACCAACGGCGCGGGAAACTCGCGGAGAACATCTTCAATGAGCCCCCATGCCCGGCTTGCGGCCTGCCTCGCCGCCTGCTGCGCTTCCAGCGCTCGGGACAGATTCGTCTCCGCGTCGAGCAGAGCCTGATCGGGGTGCGGGCCAGAGAGCAGTGCCGGAGCGGGGACGGCCGCAGCCAGAGCTTCGGGTGAGTACGCCAGCGCCGGCAGAGGCACCGCAGCGGCGACCGACGCCACCATGACAGAGCGGCGCCCCTGATCGGCCTCGGCGTGCTGGGCGGGGCGCTGGATCAGGCGGGACAGCCCGGCCTTCAGGCTGGCGGCGCGGGCCTTCAGGGTCGGCCGGTCCGGGTTGCGGCGGAAGGTCGGGAGCTTGAGCGGGTTGCGCATGAGCGGGCCTCCGTGGCTGCGAGATCAGAGCAGGGTGGCGAGGCCGGTCGGGCCGACGCCGCCGACGACGAGGACGAGGGCCGCCACGACATCGCCGGCACGGGAGAGCAGGCGGGCGAAGCGGACGGGCGTGGAGGCGGCGACCGGGCGAAGATCGATCACGGGGGCGATCAGGCGACCGGACGGCAGGGCGGTCGGGAGGCGCTGCACCCGCTCCACGCCGAGGCAGAGGGATAGGTCGGCTTCGCGGGCCTCGGCGATGGTCCAGGCGTTCGGGCCGTCTTCGGTGTCGTAGGCCCCGGCGTTCACCGCCTCTTCGGTGAGCCACCATCTCAAGTGCCGGATCAAGCAGAGCATGCCGGCGCGGGTCGCGCAGGGCGTGGCGAGCAGGGCGTGGAGCGCGTCGAAAGTCTCGGCGTCGGCGGCAATGCTCGCGCCACCCTCGGGGGCGACCTGAAAGACGGACCAAGCCTCGCTGTGGCGGTCGATCGCCGCGAAGATGGGATCGGCGTGGTACGGGACGATTTCAACGTCGGTGCGGAAGCTCAGGGCGTGCGTCATCGTTCGGGCTCCGATGAGGGCTCGTGGTGGTGGGTCGGGTGGTGAGGGGGTGGGTCCCTTTTCGGCGCCGATCGGCTCGGCGCGGATGCGGGATCAGGAAGGCGCCGGCGGCTTCAGCGCGGGCGGCAGAGCGGGGGCCGGTGCTGCGCCGGGACGGGCGAAGACCTTGCGCAGGCGTCGCCGTGCGGCCCGTGCCGTCTCGGGGTTGCCCGTCAGACTGGCCCGCTCGGCATAGTAGGCGACCAGGGCGGACGCCTCGTCAGCGGTGGCCGGCGTCAGGGCGTAGAGCGCGCGGCGAGCGCTGTAGCGCTCAGCCATCACGCCGAACCGATACGCGTGCCAATAGGCCGGACGGGGACCGTTCGAGCCGAACACGTCGAGGGTGTCACGGGCCGCCTGCCGGTGGGCGGCATCAGCCAGACGGGCGCGGCGGATCGCGACGAAGAGGGGGCTCGGCACAGCGCCGAGGGCGGGGGCGGCGATCAGGGCGAGCGCCGTGGCGATGGCGGTGCGGCGGGTCGGCATCAGTGCGCGACCTTGGCGCGGGTGGTGCGGGCGGCCTGCCACGCAGCTTTAAGGGAGACAGACATCGCGGCGGCCCAGGTCGAGCCGTAGACGCGCTGGTGATCCTTCGCGGCGGCGGTCGCAGCGGCCATGATGCCGGCACGGTTGAAGCTGACATCGGCCTTGACCAGCACGACCTTGCCAAGGCGGGCAGCAACCTCGATGCGGCCACGAGCGCCGAGGAAGCCGGCCGGAACCTGCTGGCGATCGTTGCGGAGGTCCTGAATGGCGGTGGACCAGGAGAGGGAGCGGCGGATGGACATCGAAGTTGCCCCTTTTCGATGCCTGGAGTATCATATGAACCCTCGGGCATTGTCAATGCCTCAGGTATCACTTTTATCCCTCAGGCATCATTTAATGGCAAAATCGCCTCTCAGAAGTGAGTTGGTTCGCGCCGCTCGTGCATTGTTGCGGTGGGAGCAAAAGGAGTTGGCTGAAGCGTCTGGTGTGTCCCTCCCAACCATAAAGCGGTTAGAAGCATCGCCGGGACTACTGTCAGCCCATGGCCCTACAGTAGCGGCACTTCAACGTGCTTTCGAAGACGCAGGCCTTGAGTTCATCCCGGAAAACGGAGGCGGGGCCGGAATCCGCTTCCGGAACCGTGCTGACGGCACCCGCGAGGAGCACTGAGGTGCATCAGGCATGGGGCTCAAGGCGGGAGACACGTACTCGTATCCGCCGCGTGGCCTCTGCCGCGAGGCAGCCGCTCGATATCTCGGCATTCCAGCCGAGCTGTTTGATGACCTGGTTCGGAGTGGGCAACTACCCGAACCGCGTCTCTTAAGTGGAGCAGCGGTCTGGGATCGGCATCATCTTGACGCGGCCTTCGAGGCTTTCCCAACCGCTGGGAGCAGCCGTTCCCAAGTGTCTGCGTCACTGGTGCACGAAACGGCGGATCAGCCTCACCCGAACGTCTATACGCCCGAGACCCTGGCGAAACGCTGGCGGTGCAGCGCCAATCACGTCCGCAACATGATCAAGCGAGGCAACCTGCCGGCGTTCCGATCTGGCGGGAGGCTCCTGCGCATCCGCACCGCCGATGTGATCACTCACGAGGCCGGCGAACCGAGATAGCGCCTACAAGGATAAAGTTGAAAGATGCATCGCCCGGCTCTCGGACGAGGTAGAGCGCCTCGAACGAAAGTGGGCGCCGGATTGGCGGAGATAATTGAGCGGAAGAGATCGTGCTGCTTCAGGCCCCTTCCGATCAGCCGCTGATCCCAACCCCTCGAACTCCCCCGTTACTCCTATTCAGCGGCCGACAATCCTGCGGATGAGGCCGGCTTCCACATTCCGCTTAATCCTTTCCCTGTGCGCCCATTTTGGCCTGACGTCAGGCCGACGGTAGCCTGCAACTCATCGACCGCCGCTTTCGACCGATTTTGTTGAAAAACTCGGGACCGGCCCGAAGCGGCACCGGAAGCTGCGCTAGTCGTAGAAAATTCTACTTCCGCATCATACA
>NZ_JBELQE010000079.1:0-102405 GCF_040270385.1 Methylorubrum podarium
ACAACGGTGCGCGTACATCCGGCGTCACCCTCGTCCCGGCATCGTGGCCGCGTCCGATCGAGCGACAGAATCGCGATCGGCATGCTCCTGATATGGGAGCACGATGGTTAACAATCAATGAGCAGCCCCGCCGCCCGATCGTCTCACGGGCCGGCGGAGCGTGTCGTATCGTCCGTCACGGCGCCGGAGCGGCTCTCCGGGCCGACGCGGCGACGGGCGGCGTCACCGCGCCGGGCCGCCGGCGGTCGCACCGTAGTTCGGCACGGCGCGGTCGTTGAGCTCCGCGTTGCCGTCCTTGGCCGAGCGGTCGATGCCGCGACCCCGAACCGGGCCGATCGAACCGGTCGTCAGGTCGTCGTAGGCGTACGGGGCCGGACGCTCGGTGAAGAAGCTCGACGGCTTCTCGCCTCGAACCGACGAGATGTTCTGAGCGAGAGCGGGTGAAGAGATCGCGCCGATTCCCAAGACGATGGCGGCGATGGTGGAACTGATACGAGTGTTCATGGCACAATCCTACTAGGCTTGCGCGGTCTCCGTCGAATGGCGGCTGGCCGTGACTTGTTGGGTGTCCCTGAGTTAGGCTCGCATCTCCTGGAATGACGTGCCATTTCGCACGACCTCATCGAGGATTTCCGCCCTATAGCTTCTGCGACCCGAGCATCGATGAAGGGCGAGGCATTCGGCTGCGCGGCAAGCCTTGCGCACGCGGCCGGGTCCGCCGCCTGAGCGAGTCTCCGGCGCGCAACACCTCGTCTTTTCCTGCGAAACCGGGCGGCGGCGACTCCAAAACCGTCAAGGTTTGGCTATCAGGCTGATCCGGCCACCCCGTGATTGATCATCGTCATGCTGTCCGTCTCCCGCGCCGTCGTTTCGAAGCACCGTGAGATTTCCGCGCTGCTCGCGACCTATGCCATGTTCCTCAGCGGCGTCCTGATCCTCGCCTGGGCGGCCTGAACCTTCGGCCGAGGGCGGCTTAGGGTCTGGGCCGGGCGCGGCCGCCCGACCGCGTCCGGCACCGGATGCGGTCGAGGCAGGATGTGGGGGCGATTCGGAGCGCCGAGGCGATCGGGACGGGTTTCAGCGGCCGCACAGGGCGGCGAAGGCGGCCGGTTGCGGCGCGCCGCCCTCCGACAGGCGGGTCGGCGTGCACAGGCCCGGATTGGCGCCGCAATAGCCGCCGAAGCTGAAGCGGGTCGCGGAGCCGGGCGGGGCGGGGGTCAGGCCGCTGGCGGTCACGACGACGACGGAGCCGGGCTCATCGAGGGTGAGGCAGGCCTGCGGGCTGGCTTGGCGCGTGCAGACCCGGACCTCGCCGTCGACGAGGGTGATGACCGACCGGCCGCCGGTCGTCCAGACATCGAACACCGTCCCCCGGACACCGATCGTCGCGACGGGCGTCTTGATCTCGTAGGCCTTCTTGTCGAGGTCGCCGGTCACGAACCGGTAGCTGCCCTTCAGCAGGTTGAGCGCCACCTTTCCGGCCGGCCGTTCCTCCGAATAGACGTACTGGTTGAGCGCGATGCGCGCGTTCGGCCCGATCGAGAGGTTGGTCTGGTCGAGGAAGACGATCTTGGCGAGGCTGTCCGCGCCGGTCTGCACCGCCTCGTCCCGGAACACCTTCTCGCCCTCGGCGAGGGCATTCTTCTGAGCGCCCTTGAGGCGGGACACGTCGTTCTTCACGACCGTCGTCGCACCGATCTGCTGGGCCGAGGCGGGGCCCGGAAGGCCGAGCGCGAGGCCGCCGGCCAAGCCGGCGAAACAGATCCGTCTGACGAGACTCATCGCGGCGCGGTCCATCGGAAGTCGCGCCATCGTAGACGCGAAACCCGAGGCGGCGGCAACGGTCCCGGCGGCTTTTCCCGCCGGTGTTGCAAATCGACGGCGCGCGTGACCCAGGTTCGAGGTCTCCGCTGAACGTCGCCGGTCTTCGGGGCAGGAGGACCGGAGCATCGTCTTTTTCCGAAAGCCGGCGGCCACCTTTCGGGACGATGCTAAGGCCGGTAGAGGTCGCGCGGATCGGCCCCGATCTGGCGCCGGAGGGTTGCCAGCGCCTCCGGCGGCAGGGCCTCGATCCAGGCCCGGAAGCGGCGGTGATCGGGCCTGTCCCGGGCGCCGGGGGGCGGCGTCTCCCCCAGGGCCTCGTAGGCGGCCGCGTAGGTCGCGGGGCGATTGACCGTCGCCGACCGGGTCCGGCCCCTGGCAAGGCCGCTCGCCCGCGCCCCGAGCCAGAACAGGCGGTCGCCGATCTCGTCCAGCGGCCGGGGCGTCAGCGCCCAGTGGCCGAACAGGGCAAAGGCCGGCGGCAGGAAGAGGTAGCCGCTGGCATCGACGAAGCGGTCGGGATCCTCCTCGGGAAGCGGCAGGACGGTCAGGTCGGGGCGCCGCAGCCGGCGGGCGGCCGTGACGATCCCGCAGCGGTCGAACCCGACCCGGAGCGCCGCCGCGAGGCAGCTCTCGATGTGGTCCGGATCGTACCAGCACCCGGCATCGAGGAAGCCGATCGCCGTGTAGCCCCGCGCCGCCGCGAGCAGGCCGCCGACCGCCCAGGCCGCGCGGGAGCCCGCGCCGGCTCCGCCGAGGCGGATGTGATCGGCGACCAGAGCATCCAACCCGTCCTGCGCCGGGCCGTCGGCGATCAGGATGTGGTCCGCCGCCACGGTCTGGCGCGCCACCGAGGCGATGCAGCGCCGAAGCGCCTCGGGGTCCCGCGTCTCGGGGGCGTCCGAGCGGTAGGCCGTCACCACGGCGATCCGCGGGGCGCGGTCCTTCAGCGTCCCGGTCCAGAGGGAGGCGCGGGCCCGCAACCGGTCGTGGGCGTGGTCGCGGTTGGCGCGCACCCGTTCGCGGGTCGGCGGATCGAGGGTTTCGCGCGACAGGAGGATCGCGCAGGCGACGAGGCAGTCCATGTCGCGGCCCGCCCAGTAGGCGTTGACTGCGAACTCGTCGAGGAGCCCGACCGTGTAGATCCAGGGCTGGAGGAACAGGCCGGCCTCGGGGGGAGGACGCCCGAGCCCGCGCGCCGCGGCGGCGAGGCCGCGGTCCCATTCGCCGCGCTGCCGGCAGATCAGGGCCGCGGCGTGCAGCGCCTCGACGCGCTCCGGCACGGTCGCGCTCGCGCGGTCGAGCAGGGCCAGGACGTCGTCCGTCGGCGCCCCCTGCCGCGCCATCAGCTTGCCGGCATTGAACAGGCTCTCGAACACCTCCTCGTCCCAGAAGCCGAGTTCGGCCCGCGCGCGGTAGGCCTCGATCGCCCGCTCGAACTGCCCGGAATCGCGCAGGCTCTGGGCGAGGTAGAAGGTGTAGCGGGCGCGCAGGAACGGGTCGTCCTCGCCCGCCAGCGCCGCCTCCAGCAGGACGGCGTCCCGGGCGAACTTCTGCGGATCGCGCGAGCGCGCCCCGTCGCCGCCGTAGACGATGGCGAGCTCCGTCGCCACGCCGTGGGACCGCACCGTGCCCGGGATGTCGAGGAACTCGTGCAGGACCGACCGGTAGCGGAAGGCGAGGCGGTTCGAGACGAGCTGCGGCCGGCGGTACACCGCGCCCCCGTGACGGATGTCGAGGTCGTAGACATCCGCAGTCAGGCCGGCCTTGAACGCCGCCGGGTCGAACCCCGCCGCGACGGCGAGCCGGTCGTCGGCGTCGATCACCAGGGCGTAGTCGATCGCCGGATCCTGCCGGAGCATCGCGAGGGCGGCGCTGCGGTTGTGGGCGAAGTCCCGCCACGGCTCCTCGGCCACCGTGCCGGGAATCCCGTGGCGGGCGAGATAGGCCCGCACGATCTCCGGCGTCCCGTCCGTCGAGCCGGTATCGACGACGACGGCGCCGTCGATGAGGGGCCGGACGCTGTCGAGGCAGCGCTCCACGACATGCGCCTCGTCCCTGACAATCATGCACAGGCCGATCGTCGGCATCCGTCCGTTCCCCGACACCCCGTCCCTCGATCGGGCGACGGCGCCCGTGCCGGAACCTGCCCGCGAAGCCGGTGCCGGGCCCGACGAATCACGGCCGGCGACCATCGGCAAGAGCTCCGTCTTCGGCTCCCTCTTCCTGCCGCTGTCCCGAAATCCCTCGCGGCCCTGTTGCGGCCCGCCCACACATCGCGGCCTTCTCGCCGAATTCCCCTGCGGAAGACGGCCGTCGCCGACAATGTTCGGCTTCATGGGAGCGGGGCGGGACGGTAATGTCCGCCCGCAGTCCCTCCGGCAAACCAACAACGATACGATCACGCCGCCGGAAAGGCTGCCTCCGCGCGGGGCTGTTCCGATCAGGAAAAGCTCTTCACCGGAGCGCGCAGGTTCGGGCCCGAGGATGCACGGTCGACGGGTCCGTTTCGTCGGTGGAAGCATCGGCTATGCGTGAGACACATTGAAAAATAAGGCTCGAACCCGGCCCGCGATTGAAGAACGCGGGGTCGGGGCCGGGCGGTTCGGCGTGGAGCCAGGCCGGCAGGCCCGGCGCGCGAGACGGGGTTGGGGGCATGGCTCAGCACAAGCGCGACGCGCTGCTTACGACCGTCTTCGTCGGAAGCGCCGTCTTCGCCCTGTTGCTCCAGGGCGCGCCGGCATGGCCGGCCGGCGGCGGGGCCGGCGGGCGGACGTCGGGCGACGGGCTCAGCAACGGCAGGCCCGGCGCCGACGCGCCCGCCGGCAGCGCCGACCCCGACGGCAGCCTCGGCAATTCCGGGGCCGGCGGCGGCGGCAACGGCGGCGGCCCCGGCCTCGCCGGCGGGGCCGGCGGGAGCGGCTACACCTATCCCGAGGGCGACGGACCGCTGGTCGCGAGCCCGGGCGGCACGGGCGGGGCCGGGGGCACGGACAGTTCACGGAACGGCGGCGACGGCAGCGATGCGCCGTCGTTCTCAACGAGCGGCGCGGGCGGCGGCGGCGGCGGTGCGAGCGGCAACGGCGTCGCCGGCCAGGCGCAGATCGACAATACGGGTGTGCTGACCGGCGGCGACGGCGGCCGGGGCGGCGGGGCGGTCAACTACGACACGGCGCAGCCCGGCAGCTTCCAGGGCGGCGGCGGCGGCAATGGCGGCGGCACGGCGCGGGCCGAGGGCGGGACCGCGGGCGGCGGCGGCGCGGGCGGCATCGGCGTCTTCCTGTCGGGCCGCAGCCCCTTCACCAACGCGGCCGAGGGCACGGTCGCCGGCGGGGCCGGCGGCAGCGGCGGCAGCCTCGGCTTCCCCGGACAGGCGCCGGGCACCGTGCTCGGCGCGGCCGGCGAGGGCGGCGCCGGGTTCTTCGGAGCGGCCGGCGCGAGCCTGACCAATGCCGGCACCATCACCGGCGGCACCGGTGGCGTCGGTGCCGTCGGCGCGCCCGGCCTCGTCGAGATCACGGGACCCTCGGGGGCGCCGGTCGCCACCGGCGGAACCGGTGGGACGGGCGGCATCGGCGGCCGCGGCGGGACGGGCGTGCAGCTCATCGGCGCGGACGGCTTCAGCAACACCGGCACCCTGGCCGGCGGCGCGGGCGGCGTCGGCGGCACGGGCGGCGAGGTCGGCGGCCGCGGTGAAGGGCCGGCCGCCCCGCCCGAGGCCACCGGCGGCACGGGCGGCCTCGGCGGGACGGGGGGAACCGGGCTGCGGATCGTCGGCGGAACCGCCCTCGGCAATGCCGGGACCGTGCGCGGCGGAGAGGGCGGGCAGGGCGGCGACGGCGGCCTGCCGGGCTTCGGCCTGGGAGGTCCGGGCGGGGCCGGCGGTCCGGGCGGCGCGGGGGGCGTCGGGACGCAGGTCACCGGTGCCGACTTTACCAATTCCGGCCTCATCGCCGGCGGCACCGGCGGCACGGGCGGGGCCTTCGGCGCGCAGATCCCCACGGTGGAACCCGACGCGAGCGGCGTCGCCGGGATCGGCGGCACCGGCGGCACCGGTCTCCTGATCGAGGGCGCGACCCGCTTCACCAACGCCGCCACCGGCCGCATCGCGGGCGGCGCGGGCGGGACCGCCGGCGGCGCGGGCGGCACCGGCGCCGCGGGCGGGATCGGCGTGCTCGCCCCCACCGGCGGCACCCTGATCAATGCCGGGACGATCACCGGCGGCGCGGGAGCCTCCGGCGCGAGCGGCGCCGCGGGAAGCGGGGGCTTCGGCGGGACGGCCGTCGTCGGGGCCGGCCTCGCCATCGTCAATTCGGGCGTCATCGCGGTCGGCGCCGGCGCCACCGGGCCCGCCGCGGCGGAGACGGGCCGGGCCATCAGCTTCACCGGCGGGCTCAACAGCCTCACCCTGACCGCGACCGGGCAGATCGACGGGGCGGTCGTCGCCTTCAGCGCCGCCGACCGGCTCATCCTCGGCGGCGCCACCGACGGGACCTTTTCCGCGGCGGCGATCGGTGCGCAGTACCAGAATTTCGGCGTGTTCCAGAAGGTCGATGCGGGCACCTGGACGCTCACCGGGACGACGCCGTCGGCGACGGCGTGGCAGGTGCTGGGCGGGACGCTGGCGATCAGTGCGGACGCCAATCTCGGCGCGCCCTCCGGCGGCGTCCTGCTCGACGGCGGGACGCTCCGGGCCACCGCCGGCCTCGCGACGGCGCGGACGCTCACCCTGGGCGCGGCCGGTGGGGCGATCCAGGCGGATCCGGGCGTGGCTCTGGTCGCAAGCGGGCCGCTCGTCGGCGCGGGCGGGCTGACCAAGACCGGGACCGGCACCCTGACCCTGACCGGCGCCAACACCTATACCGGCGCGACGCGGATCGAGGCCGGGACGCTGGCACTCGCGGGCTCGGGCACGATCGCCCCATCGAGCGGGGTCGCCCTGGCCGGCGGCGCCACCTTCGACCTTGCCGGGCTCACCGGCGGCGGCACCGCCATCCGGAGCCTCGGCGACAGCGAAGCGGGCCAGGCCGGCACGGTGGTGCTCGGGGCCAACCGTCTGACCCTGACGGATGCCTCCGGCACGTTTTCCGGCGGCATCACCGGCTCCGGCGGGCTGACGCTCGCCGGCGGCAGCCAGACGCTGGCGGGGGCGAACACCTTCGGCGGGACGACGATCGTGGCCGGCGGCACGCTGACGCTCGCAGGCACCGGATCGCTCGCCTCCTCCGTGACGACGCAGGCCGGGGGCTCGTTCGCCAACGCCGGGACGGTAGGCGGCGGCCTCACCAATGCCGGCTCCACCACCAACGACGGCACCCTCGCCGGGCCGGTCGCCAACAGTGGCAGCTTCGTCAACCGCGGCACGGCCGGCGCGCTGACGAGCAGCGCGGGCACGGTGACCAACACCGGCACGCTCGACGGCGCGGTGATCATCACCGGCGGCAGCCTCGCCCTCGGTCCCGGCAGCCTCGTCACCGGCGCGCTGACGAACGGCGCCGCGGTGACGGCGCAAGGGCGGATCGCCGGGCCGGTCACGAACGCGGCCGGGGCGAGCTTCACGCTCTCCGGAGCGCTCGCCGACCTTACCGCCCTGAGCAATGCCGGCACGGTCAACCTGGCGGGCAACGGGCTCGGCATCGGCACCCTGACCGGAGAGGGCGGGGTGATCCAGAACGGGGCCGCCGCGGCGGCGACGCTGACGCTGGGCTCGGGCAGCAGCACCGGGACCGTGCTGCAGGACGGGTCGGGCGGCGCGCTGTCCCTGGCGAAGGTCGGGGCCGGAACGCTGACGCTCTCGGGCGCCAACACCTATTCGGGCGGCACGGCGCTCAACGGCGGCACCGTCCGCGTGTCGAGCGACGCCAACCTCGGCGCGGCGACGGGGGGCCTGAGCTTCGGCGGCGGCGCGCTGGCGACGGGGGCCGACTTCACCACCGGCCGCGCGCTGAACCTCGGTCCGTCGGGCGGCGCGCTGGCGCCGGATGCGGGTACGAGCCTCACCCTGACCGGCGTGGTCGGCGGACCCGGCGGGCTCACCGTGGGCGGGGCCGGCCGCGTGGTCCTGACCGGGGCCAACAGCTACGGCGGGGGCACGCTGGTCAATGCCGGCGCCACCCTGCAGCTCGGCGACGGCGGCACGGCCGGCGCGATCACCGGCAACGTCGTGACCAACGGCACGCTCACCCTCAACCGCTCCGACCGGCTGGACTTGGCCGGCGTCATCTCCGGTGCGGGCACCCTGAACCAGTCGGGCGCGGGCGTCACGGTGCTCACCGGCCGCAACGGGCCCGGCGCCCAATTCACCGGCACCGCCGCCGTCAATGCCGGCACGCTGGCGATCAACGGCACCTTCGGCGACACCGCCGGCAACGCCGCGCGCCTCGCCGTCAATGCCGGCGGCACCCTGCAGGGGTCCGGCACGATCGCCGGCTCGGTCGCCGTCAACGGCGGCACCGTCTCGGCCGGCAACTCGCCGGGCACGCTGACGGTCGCCGGCAGCTACACCCTCAATCCCGGCTCGACCTCGCTGTTCGAGTTCGGCTCACCCGGCATCGTCGGGGGGCCAAGCAACGACCTCATCAATGTCGGCGGCAATCTTGGGCTCGGCGGCAGGCTCAGCCTCGTCTCGGCGGCCGGCGCCGCGGCCGCGCCGGTCTCGGGCGCCTACCGGCTGTTCAACTACGGCGGCACGGTCTCGGGCGCCTTCGACGGCGTCACCACGCCGGGGGCCGGCACCAGCGCCCTCGTCTACACCGACATCCCGGCCCAGGTGAACGTGCTCATCACCAACGGCAACCAGTCGGTCCAGCTCTGGGACGGCGCCGACACCACCGGCGCGGCGGCGGGCGGCCAGGGCGGCGCCAGCACCTGGAGCGCGGGCGGCACCAACTGGACGCGCCTGCCCGGCGGGCAGATCAACGACCTCTGGCGCTCCGGCGTCGGCCTGTTCGGCGGCAGCGCCGGCACGGTGACGGTGACCGGCGCGCAGGCCGTGCAGGGCCTGCAATTCACGGTGGACGGCTACCGCCTCGCCGGACCGGGCGCGCTCGTCCTGACCGGCGATCCCTTCACCACGGCGGGCCAGAGCTTCGTCACCGTCGATGCGGGCGTCTCCGCCACCATCGCCACCGGGCTGACCGGAGGGGCGGCGGGGATCGGCCTGCGCAAGCTCGGGTCCGGCACGCTGACGCTCGCGGGCGCCGGCACCTATACCGGCGCGACGACGGTCGAGGCCGGCACGCTGGCCCTCGCGGCAGGCGGCACGCTGACCTCCTCCGTGACGACGCAGGCCGGGGGCAGCTTCGCCAACGCCGGGACGGTGGGCGGCGGCCTGACCAATGCCGGCTCCGCCAGCAACGACGGCACCCTCGCCGGGCCGATCGCCAACACCGGCAGCTTCGTCAACCGCGGCAGGATCGGCGCGCTGACGAGCAGCGCGGGCACCGTGACCAACACCGGCACGCTCGACGGCGCGGTGACGATCACCGGCGGCAGCCTCGCCCTCGGTCCCGGCAGCCTCGTCACCGGCGCGCTGACGAACGGCGCCGCGGTGACGGCGCAGGGCCGGATCGCCGGGCCGGTCACGAACGCGGCCGGGGCGAGCTTCACGCTCTCCGGAGCGCTCGCCGACCTTACCGCCCTGACCAATGCCGGCACGGTCAGCCTGGCCGGCAACGGGCTCGGCATCGGCACCCTGACCGGAGAGGGCGGGGTGATCCAGAACGGGGCCGCCACGGCGGCGACGCTGACGCTGGGCTCGGGCAGCACCACCGGGACCGTGCTGCAGGACGGCGCGGGCGGCGGCGCGCTGTCCCTGGCGAAGGTCGGGGCCGGCACGCTGACCCTGACCGGAACGAGCACCTATGGCGGCGGGACCACGGTGGCGGGCGGCACGCTGGCGCTCGGAGGGCCGGGCGCGGCCGGCGGCGGCGCCGTCGCGCTCGAGACCGGCACGCGGCTCGCCTTCCTCGGCAGCGGCTACACGGTGGAGAACGCCATCCGCCTCGCCGGCCCCGGCCTCGCGACGATCGAGTCCGGCCCGGGAACGGTCGCCCTGTCGGGCCCGATCTCCGGCGCGGGCGCCCTGGAGAAGGCCGGCCTCGGCACGCTGGTCGTGTCCGGCACCGGCACCTATGCCGGCGCCACCGCGGTCACCGCCGGCATCCTCCAGGTCGACGGGGCGCTCACCGGGTCGTCGGCCCTGACGGTCGGGCCCGGCGCGGGCCTGACCGGAACCGGCCGGGTCGGCGCGCTCACGGTCCAGTCCGGCGGGTTCGTGGCGCCCGGCAACGCGGCCAACCCCACCGGCACGCTGACCGCGGAGGGGCCGGTGGTGCTCGGGTCGGGCTCCACCCTGGCGACGACCCTGTCGCTGACGGCGGCGAGCCGGCTCGTCACGCCCTCGACCGCCACGATCGCCTCCGGGGGCATCCTGCAGATCACGCCGTCGACCCTGGCCTACATTACGCCGGTGCGGCTGCCGATCCTGGTGGCGAGCGCGGGGCTGACCGGCCAGTTCACCTCCGTCCGCTTCACCGCACCGGTGCGCGGCCTGCAGCCGGTCGTCGGCTACGATGCGGGCAGCGCCTACATCCAGTTCGGCGAGACGGAGCCCGGCCGGCCGACCGAGCCGGGGCGGGACCTGACGAGCGCGATCGCCTCGGCGCAAGGCCTGGCGCGGGACCGCTTCGGCGCCTTCGTGACGCAGCGCATCCTCGGCAGCGTGCTCACCGGCTTCAACCAGCAGATCAGCTGCGGCGACTGCTTCAGCGGCTTCGGCATGGCCGGGTCCTACAGCGTCGGCGCCCAGGGCCGCAAAGCCCTGACCGAGGAGCTGATCGCCATCGGCGGCTTCGCCTATACCGGCTACGACAGCGGCCGGGTCCGCGTCTCCGGCGGGCCGATCTTCGCCGGCCTGCTGCGCTACGACCCGGCGGGCCTCGGTTCGGCGCGGCCGTTCGTGGATGTCGGCGGCCTGTTCGCGCCGAGCCAGAACACGACCTACAGCCGGGGCTACACCTTCGGGAACATGGCCGGCCAGGGCACCGGGCGGGTCTCGAGCATCGGTGGCTCGGTCTTCGGCCGGGTTGGCGCTGTCGCCCGGCTGTCGCCGCAGGACGAGGTCGCGGCGGCCGTCGAGTACAGCCGCGGCTGGCAGTTTGCCGGCGCCTACAACGAGGGCCTGCTCGCCCCGAACCCCTACGCCCTGGCGAGCCGCGGCGGCACCGACATCATCAACATCGCCAAGATCGGGGGGCAATACACGCACCTGTTCGGCACCGCGATCGAGGCGCAGCTCAATCTCGGCGTCGCCCACGGCTTCGGCCTGAGGAGCGGCCTGCGCGGGACGGTGGCGGACGTGCCCTTCACCACCCCGATCAAGGATCTCACCTGGACGGAATACGGGGCGCGGATCAGCTACCGGCTGCAGCAGGATCTGGCGCTCGACGGCTTCATCCTCGGCACGCTCGGGCCGCAGCCGGTCGGCGACACCATCCACGGCGGCGCCTCGGTGCGCTACGCGTTCTGACGTCTCTTTCGCGCGAGGACCGGCGGACAGGGCCGCGGATGCGGACGAGCGTCCTATCCGCCGGCCGGGCCGCCCTCGGCTGGATCGGCCGGCGCATCGGGCCGGGCCGCCTGCTGGCCGGCGGCCTGCTCCTGCTGATGCTGCTCCTGCGGATCACCGATCCCCCGCCGGTCGAGGCCCTGCGCCTGCGCACCTTCGACGCGCTGCAGGTGCTCTCGCCGCGGGTGCCGCCGGCCGAGCGCCCGGTGGCCATCGTCGATATCGACGAGGCGAGTCTGAAGGAATTCG
Organism: Methylorubrum podarium; assembly: GCF_040270385.1. Lineage (NCBI taxonomy): Bacteria > Pseudomonadati > Pseudomonadota > Alphaproteobacteria > Hyphomicrobiales > Methylobacteriaceae > Methylorubrum > Methylorubrum podarium. The sequence continues at coordinate 11,639 of NZ_JBELQE010000079.1, forward strand.
GCCAGTGGCCGTGGGCGCGCACGCGGCTTGCGGCGATGGCCGGCAAGCTCCAGGAGGCCGGGGCGGCAATCGTCGCCTTCGACATCGTCTTCTCCGAGCCCGACCGCCTGTCGCCGCCGCTCCTCGCCGAGACCCTGCCGGACTTGAGCGAGGCGGCCCGCGCCGACCTGCGGGCGCAGCCCGACAGCGATGGGGTCTTCGCCGACGCGATCGGGCGCATGCCCGTGGTGCTGGGCCAGACCGCCGCGAGCACCCCCATCGCCTGGACGGGGGAGGGGCCGCCGCCGCAGACCGGCACCGCCGTGGTGGGACCGGATTTCGACCCGGCATCGGCGCTCATCGGCTTCCCCGGCCTGATCCGCAACCTGCCGGTGCTGGAGCGGGCCGCCGCGGGGCGGGGCGTCTTCACCATCAGCCCCGAGCGGGACGGCGTGGTGCGGCGGGTGCCGATGGTGCTGCGGGCGGGCGGGACCGTCGTGCCGACGCTGGCGCTCGACATCCTGCGGGTGGCGACCGGGGCCGACACCCTCCTGATCCGCACCGATGAGGCGGGCGTCGTCTCGATCCGCCTGCCCGACCTCACCGTGCCGACCGACCCGCACGGGCAGATCTGGGTGCGCTTCAGCCCGCACGATCCGGGGCTCTATGTCTCGGCCAGGGACGTCCTGAACGGCACGGTCCCGCCCGACCGTGTCCGCGAAAAAATCGTCCTCGTCGGCACCTCGTCCGTCGGCCTGCTCGACAACCGCACCACGCCGCTCGACCGCTCGATGCCGGGCGTCGAGATCCACGCGCAGCTTCTCGAGAACCTGCTGACCGGCACCACCCTCACCGCGCCGAACGAGGCGACCCTGATCGAGGTCGGCGCGACGGCGGCGGTGTCGCTCGCCATCATCCTGTTCGCCCCGATCCTCGGCGCGCTCGGCCTGCTCCTGTTCGGCGGCCTCGTCGCGGCGCAGCTCGCCTTCGTGTCCTGGTACCGGTTCTCGGCGCAGGGCATCCTGTTCGATGCGACCTACCCCCTGCTGACGACCTTCCTCGTCTACCTCACCCTCGTCTTCACCAACTACTTTCGCGAGCAGGCCGGCCGCAAACGGATCCGCACCGCCTTCGGGCGCTACCTGTCGCCGGACCTCGTGGAGCAGCTCGCCCTCTCGCCCGAGCCGCTCCGGCTCGGCGGCGAGGAGCGGCGCCTGACGATCATGTTCTCGGACGTGCGCGGCTTCACCGCCATCGCGGAGTTCTACAAGACCGATCCGGCCGGGCTGACGGCCCTGATGAACCGCTTCCTCACCCCGCTCACCCACGCCATCCTCGACCGGCAGGGGACGATCGACAAGTACATGGGCGACGCGATCATGGCGTTCTGGAACGCGCCGCTGCCCGTCGACGACCACGAGGCCGAAGCCGCCGCGGCCGCCCTCGACATGCTGGCGCGGATGGACGCCCTGAATGCCGCGCGGCGGCGCGAGGCGGAAGCGGGCGGGCATCCGGTCCTGCCGCTGGATATCGGCATCGGCATCAACACCGGGCCCTGCGTCGTCGGCAACATGGGCTCCGACCTGCGCTTCGACTACTCGGTGCTGGGCGACCCCGTGAACGTCGCCTCCCGTCTCGAGGGGCAATCGAAGTTCTACGGGGTGAAGGTCGTCCTCGGCGCGGCGACGGCGGCGGCCATCGCCGACCGCTACCCGGTGCTCGAGATCGATCGCGTCCGGGTGAAGGGCAAGAGCGAGCCCGAGACCCTCTTCACCCTCGTCGGCGACGAGGTCTTTCGGACCTCCGAGCCGTTCGCGACGCTCTCGGCCCGGCACGCGGCGATGATCGGGGCCTACCGCGCCCGGCAGTGGGACGAGACCCACGCGATCGCGCAGGAATGCCGCGCCCTGGCGCAAGGGTTGCGGATCGACGCCCTCTACGCGCTCTACGCCGAGCGCGCCGAGACCTTCGGCCGGGAGCCGCCGCCTGCGGATTGGGACGGCGTCACCATCGCCACCGCGAAGTAGCCGGCGGCACGTCGCTGGGCCGCGGCCTCGGACGACGCGTCCTCGCCCAAAAGCCACGCTGCGCCATATGCTCGTGAAGCGTGGAACGGATGAGGCGATCGTGAGCGTCGGACTGCTAGCCCTCTTGGATGACGTGGTCGCCCTGACGAAGGTCGCGGCCGCCTCGCTGGACGACGTGGCGGCCCAGGCCGCCAAGGCCGGGACCAAGGCGGCCGGCGTCGTGATCGACGACGCCGCGGTCACGCCCCGCTACGTGGTCGGATTCTCGCCGGACCGCGAATTGCCGATCGTCTGGCGCATCGCCCGCGGCTCGCTGATCAACAAGCTGGTGTTCCTGCTGCCGATCGCGCTGCTGCTCAGCGCCTTCGCGCCCTGGGCGATCACGCCGCTCCTGCTGCTCGGCGGCCTCTACCTCGCCTACGAGGGGGCCGAGAAGGTCTACGAGATGATCGTGCCGCACGCCGCCCACGCGCACGAGGCGGAGGCGAAGGCGGGCGCGGCGAACGCGCAGGTGCTGGAGAACCAGCGGGTCTCCGGCGCGATCAAGACCGATTTCATCCTCTCGGCCGAGATCATGGCCATCACCCTGGCGGGCTTGGGCGACGGCACGGTCTGGTCGCGGGCGGTCGTGATGGCCGTCGTCGCCCTCGGCATCACGGTCGCGGTCTACGGGACCGTCGCCCTGATCGTGAAGGCCGACGACATCGGCCTCGCGCTGGCCCGTCGCGGCAGCGGCGTGCTGGCCGCGATCGGCCGCGGGCTGGTGCGCGGCATGCCCGTCTTCCTCAAGGCGCTCGCCGTCCTCGGCACGGCGGCCATGGTGTGGGTCGGCGGCGGCATCATCGTCCACAGCCTCGCGGGCTACGGCTTCGCCGGCCCCGAGCACCTGATCCACGAGGCGGCGGTGGCGGCGGGCCGGGCCGTGCCGGCGATCGGCGGCGCGGTGGAGTGGCTCGTCACCGCGGCGGGCTCGGGCGTGATCGGGCTGATCGCGGGCTTCGCGCTGATCCCGCTGGCCGGCAAGGTTCTGGCACCGGCCTGGCGGGCGGTGATGCGGCTTCTGCCGATGCGCGGGAAGGAGGCCTGACGGACGCCGACGGCGGGGCCGATCCATTCCGCCCCGCTCCGCGCGGAAACGCTCCCGCGCCCGCCGAGTCTTCCCGGACGACCACCGGAACCGCGGAGATCCGACCAACATACGATAACTTTTCCTTAGGTGCCGCCGATTATCCTTTGATGGCTTGAGTGTCCGGCAGCCATGGCTCGGGACAGGCGCGGGGCGGCCGGAACACGATGCGTACAGCACCCGTCACGAAGCTTCTCCCATGAGAAGCGCGCCGGCCGTCCCATCGCCCGGCCCGTCTCCCGCGGAGGGCCGACCGCGCACCGACCGGGCCGCGATCTCGACCAGCCCTGATCCGGCCGCGCAGCCGCCGGTCGAGGACCCGCAGGCGCCCCTGTCCCGGGGAGGACCTGAACGGTGATGCTCGACTTCAACACGCTGCAGGTCGCCAGCATTAGCAGCCGTCTCGCCTTCGTCCTGGTGTTCTTCGTTACCCTGCTGCGGCATCCGCGCGAGATCTATTTCGGGGTCTGGGCCGGCGCGCTGTGCTGCTCGCTGGTGGCCTCACTGATGATGCTGGGCGATCCGCCGAGCGTCCCGCTGAACGCCGTCAAGGGCAGCGTCGTCTACGTCCTGTACGGCGCGAGCCTCGCCACGTCCTGGGCGGGCCTGCGCCTCTTCTACGAGCGGGCGGCCCTCGTTCCGCAGACCCTCGTGCTCGCCCTGGCCTCCGGCCTGCCCTACGGCATCCTGCTGCAGGCCGGGGTGTCGATGTCGTGGTGCCTCACCACGGTGTTCGGCGGCATCGCCCTGAGCACGGGCCTGTGCATCCGGGAGATCCTGAGAACCCCCGCCGCGACGCGCCTGTGGACGCAGTACATCGTCCTCTCGGGCTTCGGCGGGTATTTCGGCGTCTTCGTCCTGTCGATCGGCGTGGTCCATGTCGCGAGCGAGCGCCTCGCCTCGCCCGAGAGCGGCATCTTCTCGCTGCTGTTCGACCTGTGGTGCGGCGTCTTCATCCAGGTCGGCTACCTGGCCATGGTGAGCGAGCGCGCGCATCTGAAGCTCAGCCGCCTGGCCGAAACCGATCCGCTCACCGGGCTGGCGAACCGGCGCGGGCTGTTCGCGGCGATGAGCCGCTGGGCCGGCCGCGCACCGTCCCCGCCGCGCCGCGCGATCCTGCTGGCCGACATCGACCACTTCAAGGCGATCAACGACACCTACGGCCACGATGGCGGCGACGCGGTTCTGATCGGCTTCGCCGAGCGCCTGCGCGGCGTGATGCGCAAGGACGACATCATCGCCCGCTGGGGCGGCGAGGAGTTCCTGGTCGTCCTCGATCAGGCCGACGCCGACGCCACCGCCGCCGCCGCGGTCGCCGAGCGGCTGCGCAGGACGGCGGCCGGTGCGCCCTTCGCGGTGAACGGCGCGGCCGTGACCGTGACCGCCAGCATCGGGGTCTCGATCGTGGCCATCGGCGAGGAGCGGATCGAGCCCGCCCTGTCCCGCGCGGACGCCGCCCTCTACGCCGCCAAGAGGGAGGGCCGCAACCGGGTATGCCTGGACCTGCCGGCCGGCCCGCCCGAGCCGGAGATCGGCGCCGCCCGAGCGGAGCCGCCGTCCGGGCTTCGCGGCGCCATGGACGCCATCCCGATCGTCGGGCCGCCGCGATCCGGGATGGCCTGACAGGATCTCTCACGCCCTCTCGAAACGCAGGCGCCATGTTCGACCGTCTCGTCCCGTCTCCCCCCTGCTCCGGGCGCGCGCCGCGCCGGCGCGTCGCTCTCGCGGCCGCGCTCTGCCTGTTCGCGGCCTCCACCCCCTGTCGGGCGTCGGACACGGCGACCGGGGATGCGTTGACCGGTACGGCGACCGGTGCCGCGACCGGTGCGTTGACCGCCGGGAGCCTCCTCGTCCGCGGCCGGGTCGTCGGCGCCATCCCGGTCGGCCAGTTCTCGCGGGTCGAGCCGATCGGCGGACGCGTCGTCACCCCGGCGCGCCCCCTGCCGGATCTCGACGTGACGTATTTCCTGTCCGATCACGTCGCGGTCGCGGGCCAGGTCGGCGTCGTCTCGACCCGGACCTCGATCCGCGGCTCGCTCATCGGCGACCTGCCGATCGGCACGACCTGGAGCCTCGCCATGACCGGCGCGGTCCAGGTCCATCTCTTCCCCCGCGCCGCCTTCAACCCGTATCTCGGTGCGGGCGCCGGCTACACGCACCCGCTCGCCTACGAGCCTGCGAAGCCGCTCGTCACCGCGATGAAGGCCGACCCGCAACTGGGGCCGATGCTCCAGGCCGGCTTCGACTACCACCTCGTCGGCGAGTGGTACGCCAACATGGAGATCAAGAAGATCTTCCTACCGCCGCAGGTCTCCCGCATCGGCCCCGGCAGCGCGACCGTGCGGCTCGACATGCTGATCATCGGCGCGGGCATCGGCTACCGCTTCTGAGCGGCGGCCGGTCTCAGGCCGGTCCGGCGGGATTCGCCCTCGGGCGCCGGCGGCCGCCAGCCCTGCAGCCAGGAGGTCACGGGATCGACGACGTAGGCCGCGACGGAGGCCGCCCAGGCCCAAGTCCCGGCCCCTGCCCGGATCGACAAGGGGAGGCCGGCCCTCCGCGCGGCCTCGTCCGCGCGGTCCTGTTCGCGCATCGTGGCGGCCACCAGCCGGTCCTCGTGCTCCCGGCACTCGTCGAGGACGTTGCGCTGGGCGCCGGCCCGGCTCTGGCCCGGCGGCTGCCGGGCATAGGCCTCCCGCACGCAGCCGTGCCACGTCTCTTCGAGGGTCTCGAGATCGCGCGTCCCGGCCGCCGCCGGGCCGGCGCCGATCACGGACAAGGCCACGAACGGAGCCAGGAACGGAGCCAGGAACGGAGCAATGAGGAGCTTCGGCGCGTTCATGGCGGCGAGATGCTCCGGAAGCCATCAAGGCCGGCTTAACGGCGTGCCGACCGAGCCGAAGAGTCGATCAAGAAGAGCCGATCAAAAAGCCGTTCGAAGGAACGAGTCCGCCTCACGGTGCTTCCCACCTCCCAACGATCATCGCCGCACCGGGAGACCGCATGGCCCAGGACGTGACCACCTACACCCTCAAACAGGCGCTCGCCGCGCAGGTCGACGACCATATCGAGATCGCGGTCGAGGCGGAGGACGGAACCAAGTTCAAGATCCGCGCGACCTCGGAGCAGCTCGACGCGCTCACCGGCGACCTGGAATCGATCCTCGATGGGGACGACGCGGGGGACGCCGCCTAGAACCGCGACCGACCGGACCGCGTCCGACGGCGCTCTCGATCCGGCCGCCGGTCGGATCGGGGGCGCCGTCGGGCGCGGTCCGCACGAACTTTCCGGGAGAAGCCGGGTTGGGAGACGCAACGCCCCTCGGACAGGACACCCCATGCGGCTCACCACCATCGCCCTGGCTCTGGCGCTGAGCATCCCGACGATCGCCGCGGCCCAGGGCGCCGAGGAAGGGCGGCCCACGCCGCCGAGCCCGAAAGCCTCGGCCACCGGACCGCGGCCGGTGCCCGGCCCGAGCACGGCCGTTCCCCCGGCCGGCACCCCGAACGAGCCGGCGGTCATCGGCGGCACGCCGGGCGCCGTGATCGGCGGCACGCCGACGAGCGGACCGCCCGGCACCGGCGGCACCGCGGGCGGCCCGTCCCTGAGCGGCCAATAGATCCGGACGGCGCGCCGCCGGCACAGCATGGCCGCGCCGCGCATTTGCGATAAGTTCGGGGCATGAGCCCGACCTCGCCCGTTCGCTCCGCCCGCGCGCTCCTCGTCGTCGCGTCCCTGGCCGCATCCTTGGCCGTGCCCTTGGCCGCATCCCTCGCGGCCCCGGCCCGCGCGCAGGCGGTGCCGCCCGCGCCCGAGCCGCCGCCGATCCAGTCGGACGAGGCGCGCCTGCTGCCGGTGCTCGCCAGCCGCGGCATGGTCTCGTCGCAGGACGCGCGCGCCACCCGCGTCGGCGTCGAGATCCTGCGGAAGGGCGGCAACGCCGTGGATGCGGCGGTGGCGGTCGGCTTCGCGCTCGCCGTCACCCTGCCGCGGGCGGGCAATCTCGGCGGCGGCGGCTTCATGATGGTGCACCGGGCCGGGACCAACGAGAATTGGGCGATCGATTACCGCGAGACCGCCCCGGCCGCCGCCACCGCCGACATGTTCCTGAACCCGCAAGGGGAGCCGGACCGCGCCGCCTCCACCCGGACGGGCAAGGCGGTGGGCGTGCCCGGCACGGTGCGGGGCCTCGCCGAGGCCCACCGGCGCTACGGTTCGGGCAAGCTCACCCTGGCCGAGCTGATCGCCCCGGCGGAACGGCTCGCCCGCGACGGCATCCCGGTCGAATCGGGGCTGGCCGATTCCCTGCCGCGGGCTTCGGGGCTCCTCGGGCAATGGCCGTCGAGCCGGGCGGTGTTCTTTGACGGCGACCACGTGCTCCCGCGCGGCGCGATTCTGCGCCAGACCGACCTCGCCGACACCCTGAAGACGATCGCCGAGCGGGGGCCGGACGCCTTCTACGAGGGGCCGATCGCGCAAAAGATCGCGGCGGCGGTGCAGGGCGCGGGCGGGATCATGACGGCGGCCGACCTCGCCGCCTACCGCCCGGAGATCCGCACGCCCGTGCGCGGTCTCTATCGCGGCTACGAGATCGTCTCGATGCCGCCGCCGAGCTCCGGCGGGGTGCATCTGATCGAGATCCTCAACATCCTCGAGGGCTACGACCTCGCCGGCATGGGCGCGGGCAGCGCGGGGGCGCTGCACATCCTCGCCGAGGCGATGAAGCCGGCCTACGCCGACCGCGCCACCTGGCTCGGCGATCCGGCGCGGACCACGGTGCCGGTCGCCGGGCTCACCGCCAAATCCTACGCCGCGACCCTGCGCGAGAAGATCGATCCCGATCGGGCGAAGTCCGCGGCCGAGGTGAGCGCGGGCAACCCGGTTCCGCACGAATCCGACCAGACCACGCATTTCTCGGTGGTGGATGCGGAGGGGAACGCGGTCTCCAACACCTACACCCTGAACTTCTCCTACGGGATCGGGCTCGTCGCCGAGGGGACGGGGGTGCTGCTCAACAACGAGATGGACGATTTCGCCGCCAAGACCGGCGCGCGCAACGCCTACGGCCTCGTCGGCGGCGAGGCCAACGCCGTGGCGCCGGGGGCGCGCCCGCTCTCCTCGATGACGCCCACCTTCGTGTTCCGGGACGGAAGGCTGTTCCTCGTCACCGGCAGCCCCGGCGGCAGCCGCATCATCACGACGGTGCTGCAGGTCATCGTGAACGTGCTCGATTTCCGCATGAACCTCGCCCAGGCCGTCGCGGCGCCGCGCATCCACCACCAGTGGCAGCCCGACGTGCTGATGGTCGAGGAGGGGGTCTCGCCCGACACCCTCGACCTGCTGCGGGCCAAGGGCCACAACGTGAAGGTCGGCGCGACCTCGGGCTCGGCCAATTCGGTCATGGCCGAGGACGGGCTGCTCGCCGGCGCGTCCGATCCGCGCCAGCGGGGGACGCTGGCGGAAGGGCCCTGAAGACGGCGCTTCGGCTATCCGAGACCAGGGCTCTGCCCTGGACCCGCGAAAAGGCTCGCCTTTTCGAAATCCGGACTTTTGCGCGCCAGCCTCTCGATCGCTGCGAGGAGCTCGGCGTCGGTGTCGGAGGGGTGGCCGAACAGGCGTGAGACCGCCACCGGCAGGCGCCACGCCGCGATCGCCTCCCGCGGCAGGCCGCTCGCCGCGCGGTAGCTCGCCACGTACCACGCCGCGATCAGCCGGCGCGCCAGCCGCACGGGGCCGAGTCGGCTGAACCAGGCGGGACCGAACCGGCCGTAGCGCAGCACCAGTTCGGAGCGGGCGACGTCCGCGGCCGGATCACCGGCGGCGGCCTTCTGCCAATCGATCAGCTGCAGCCCCGCGCGGGTCGCGATCACGTTGCCGGGATGCACGTCGCCGTGGCAGAGGCGGTCGCCCGCCGGCAGGCGGTCGAGGGCGGCGAGCGCCGCCTGCCGCAGCGGCTCCGGCACCCGCGCGCCCGCGATCTGCCGACGGAGCAGGGCGTGCAGCGAGGGCAGGCCGGGGGCGGGACAGGCGTGGATCGCGTGCTGGATCCGCGCCACGCGCCGCAGCGCCAGGAGCAGCCCCAACGGATTGCAGGCGTAGCGCGCGGTCATCGGCGGACCGTCGAGGCGCACGAACAGGATGCCGGTGCGCCCGGCCCGGCCGACGAGGCCGAACGCCTCCGGCACCGGCAGGCCGAATCCGTGCGCGAGGCGGCTCGCCGCCAACTCGTTCGCCACCGCCTCCGGCTCGAACGGCTGCCGGTAGAGCTTCACCACCCGGTCCGGCCCCTCGGCGAACACCTCCGAGGAACGGCCGGCCCCGATGCGGTCCGGCCCCGTGCGGGGCGGGCAGGGGACGTGAAGGGACAGGGCGCAGACCATGGATGCCGCTCCGCGCGTGCTCCAAGGAGGGTGCGTTCGCTCGCGAACACCCTCTGCGTCCCCTTGCCCGACAGATACCGATCCGCTCAGCGAGCGTAAACGTCATTTGTTACACAATGTTTCGAGACAAAGCAGCGTATAGATTGCGAGCACCCAGCATAACCCGGGCGGATTATCAGAATTAAATCCTAGAACGGCAGAGAGTATGCTTGGATCACCGCGCGCAGAAACCTGCCGCGCTCCGCCGGTCGTCTTCGCCGGTCTCGAACCGACCTCGGGCGGAAACCCTTGCTGCCGCGGCAGCGTGCCGGGGACGCGCGCGGCGGTCGGTGCGGGATCTCACGTCGGGTGCCGCGGGGAGGCGGCGGGTTTCCGTGCTGCGGCGGTGGGCAAGCGCGGGCACCCGCGATAAAGGAGCGGCATTCTCACGCGGACTAACGATGCTCCTCTTCCGCTCGCTCGCCTTCAACCTCTCGTTCTACGTCGCGACGACCCTGATCGCGGTCTTCGGCATGCCGGCGCTCGCCGCGCGCAGGGGCGTGATCCGGGTGGCGCAGTTCTGGGGCCGCACGGTGATGACCCTGCTGCGGGTCGTCGGCGGGACGCGGGTGGAGTTCCGCGGCCTGGAGAACATCCCGAAGGGTCCGCTGCTGGTGGCGGCCAAGCACCAGTCGGCCCTGGAGACCCTGGCGCTCACCGTGCCGTTCGAGGACTTCGCCTACGTGCTCAAGCGCGAGCTGATGTGGATCCCCGTGATCGGCTGGTATCTCGGCCGGGGCGGCATGGTCCCGATCGACCGCTCCAAGGGCGCCAAGACCATGACCGCGCTGAACGCGGCGGCGGCCGAGGCGATCCGCGACGGGCGCCAGCTCATCATCTTCCCCGAAGGCACCCGCCGCCCGGCCGGGGCGCCGCCGGCCTACAAGCAGGGCGCCTCCCACCTCTACGCCGCGCTGAACGTGCCCTGCCTGCCGGTGGCGCTGAACACCGGCCTCTACTGGCGCCGCCGCGGCTTTCGCCGGATGCCGGGCACGACGGTGATCGAGTTCCTGCCGGTGATCCCGCCGGGCCTGTCCCGCACCGAATTCCTCAACGAGGTCCAGACCCGCATCGAGACCGCCTCCGACGCGCTGCTGGCCGAGGGCCGCGCCGACCTCGCCCGCCACGGCCACCCCGTCGCCGTGGCTATGGGCGGCGCGGCGCCGGCGACGGACACGTCCGGGACGCTGTGAGACCTAGCCGGCGACCGCGTCGCGCAGGGCCGTGCGCAGGGCCGCCAGCGGACGGTGCAGGCGGCCCGTGGCCGGGCGATGGAGCAGCCAGGAGCGGATCACCGGCGCGAAATCCGAGACCGCGACGATCCGCAGGCGGTCGCGCCAGGGGCTGCGGTCGAGCCGCCCCGGGGTGACCAGGGCGAGCCCGAGGCCGCGGGCCGCGAGCGACAGCCGCAGATCCGCGGTCGGCGCCTCGATCCCGACGGTGAAGGGCAGGTTCTCGGCCTCGAACCGGCGGCGCAGGGTGACGCGGTAGCCGCAGCTGTCCTGGCTGAGGATCCAGGGATGGCGTGCGAGGTCGCGCAAAGCCACGCCCTCGGCCACGCCCTCGGGCAGATCGGCCCCGTGCGCGGCCACGACGAGCACCGCCTGCCGGTCGATCGCCTCGGCGGCGAGACCGTCCGGCGGCTCCGCACCGTCCGGCAGGCTGAGGGCGGCGGCATCGATCTGGTTGCGCTGCAGCTGCTCCAGAAGCGGCGCCGACCAGGACATGGTCAGGCGCAGCATCAGTTCGGGAAAGGCCGCCCGCAGGCTGTCGACCGGTGCGGCGAGGAGCGGCTCGGACAGGTCCGGGGTCACGCCCAGCCGCATCTCGCCGCGGACCGCGCCGCCCGGCGCCGCGCCGCTGCGCAGGTCGTCGATCGCCTGGACCACCCGGCGCCCGTGCTCGTAGGCCTCGCGGCCGGCGAGCGTCGGACGCAACGGTTTACCCGGCCGCTCGAACAGGGCGACGCCGAGATGCTCCTCGAGATTCTGCACCCGGCGGGTCACGCCCGGCTGGGTCAGGTTGAGCCGGGTCGCGGCCGCCATGATCGAGCCGGTCTCGACCACGGCGAGGAACGCCTCGATGTCGTGCGTGTTCATGCCGATCTCGCATGATTTTTTGAAATAATATTGATTTGTATCATATTGTCGCCTGCCGCACATCCCCTCCACGGAATTCCCGAGGGAGGGTTCGGATGACACGGCGGATCGATGCGGCGGAGTGGGCCGCCGCGCGGCGGAAGGCGGGGCCGGCACCAATCGCCCTCGGCCAGGGCGTGCCGAGGGCCACGATGTGGCTGATCGCGTTCGCGGTCGGCGTGATCGTCGTCAACGTCACCGCGCCGCAGACTCTCGTCGGAGTGATCGCCCCCGATCTCGGCCTGCCGCCGCGATGGGCGGGCCTCGTCGGCACCGCGCCCCTGCTCGGCTACGCCGCCGGCCTGTTCTTCCTCGTGCCGCTCTCCGACCTGATCGAGAACCGCGGCCTCGTCCTGGCCCTGCTCGCCGCCGCGGTCGCGAGTGCCTTCGCCGCCGCCGTCACCACCGCGGCCCTGCCGTTCCTGGCGCTGCTGTTCCTGCTCGGCGCCGCCTGCTCGTTGATCCAAGTGCTGGTGCCGATCGCCGCCGCCATGGCGCGGGAGGCGGAGCGGGGCCGCGTGGTCGGCGACGTGATGGCCGGCCTGATGGTCGGCATCCTGCTCTCGCGCCCGCTGGCGAGCCTCGTGGCCGACGCGCTCGGCTGGCGCGCCTTCTACCTAATCGCCGGGGCCGCCATGGCGGGGCTCGCGCCGCTGATGCTCTACCGCCTGCCGGTGCGCCGGCCGCAGGTGCGTCTCGGCTACCGCGCCCTCGTCGCCTCCCTGGTCACCCTGGTGCGCACCGAGCCGACCCTGCGCCGGCGGGCGCTGACCGCCGCCCTCGGCATGGCGGCCTTCACCGCCTTCTGGACCGCGGTCGCCCTGCGGCTCGCGCAGGAGCCGTTCGGCTTCGATCATCGCCAGATCGCGCTGTTCGCCCTCGTCGGCGCCAGCGGCGCCGTCGTCACGCCGCTCGCCGGCCGGGCCGGCGACCGCGGCCTCGACCGGCCGCTCCTCGTCGCCGCCCACCTCGCCATCCTCCTCGGCCTCGGCCTCGCCGCCTTGGCCGGAACGCTGGCCTACGGACCGGGCCTGCTGCTTCTCGGCCTCGGTGCGGTGCTGCTCGATATCGGCGTGTTCGTGGACCAGACGCTGGGACGCCGCGCCGTCAACCTGCTCGCCGCCGAGGCGCGGGGGCGGCTCAACGCGCTGTTCGTCGGCATCTTCTTCCTCGGCGGCGCCTGCGGCTCGGCCGTCGCGGGCCTCGCCTGGGCGGCGGGCGGCTGGACTCTCGTCTGCGCCGCCGCCGCCGGCTTCGGCCTGCTGGCCGTGGCCACGGGGTTCCTGCGGACGGGCTTCCTACGTCAGCCGGCCTGACTATCCGCCCCGGTTCGGGCGAAGGCGGCAAGCGCCCTTCGCCCGCATAGGACCAACCGCCGCCGCGGAACGCTCACCCCCGCCCGCCGCGCCGCAACAAAAACACCCCCTGCGCGCCGATCAGGTTCCAGAACCACCACGGCATCGAGAAGCGCATCGGGCGCCCCCGCGCGTCGAGGGCGGTGGCCTTCTCGATGCGGGCGCCGACGTCGCGGCACAGGCCGACGAAGTCGCGGATCGTGCAATGGTGGATGTTGGGGGTCTCGTACCAGGTCTCCGGCATGATCTCGGTGACCGGCATCCGGCCGCGCAAGGCGAGTTCGGCCCGCACCCGCCAATGGCCGAAATTCGGGAACGAGATGATCACCTGCCGCCCGATCCGCAGCAGGTGCTCCAGCACGATGCGCGGGTTGCGGGTCGCTTGGATGGTCTGGGACAGCACCACCACGTCGAAGGCGTCGTCGGGATAGTTGGCGAGATCGGTGTCGGCGTCGCCCTGGATCACCGGCAGGCCGCGGGCGAGGCAGGCGTTGACGCCCTCGCGCGACAGTTCGATGCCGCGGCCGTCGACGCCGCGCCGGTCGCGCAGGAGCGCCAGCAGCGAGCCGTCGCCGCAGCCGATGTCGAGGACGCGCGCGCCCGGCGGCACGAGGCCGAGCACGACGATGTGGTCGATGCGCGCCGCGCCCTCGCCGCGCGGCAGCGCCTCGGCGGCCTCCCACGGCACGCCGGAGGCGGCGTCGGTGAAGCTCTCGCTCATGATCGGAGCCCCCCTCTCAAAGGCCTCTCGCCCGCGCCGCCGCGTCGATGAAGCCTTGGGCCGCGGAGAACATCGCCGGCTCGTCGAGCAGGAAGGCGTCGTGGCCCTTGTCGCTCTCGACCTCCACGAAGGCGACGGGCGCCGCCACCGCGTTCAGCGCGTGGACGATGGCGCGGGAATCGGCGGTCGGGAACAGCCAGTCCGAGGTGAAGGACATCACGCAGAAGCGGGTTTTGGAGCCGCGAAACGCGTGGCCGAGCACGCCGCCATGGTCCTCGGCGAGGTCGAAATAGTCCATCGCCCGCGTGAGATAGAGGTAGGCGTTGGCGTCGAACCGCTCGACGAAGCTGAGGCCCTGGTGGCGCAGGTAGCTCTCGATCTGGAAGTCCGCGTTGAAGGAGAAGGTCGGCGCCGCCCGGTTCTGCAGGCGGCGGCCGAACTTGCGGTGCAGCGCCGGCTCGGAGAGGTAGGTGATGTGCGCGCCCATCCGCGCGACGCCGAGGCCCTTGGCCGGCCGCGTGCCCTCTTCGAGATAGCGCCCGTCGGCCCAGGCGGGGTCGGCCATGATCGCCTGCCGGCCGACCTCGTGGAAGGCGATGTTCTGGGCCGAGTGGCGCGCGCCCGTGGCGATCGGCATCGCGGAGAACACCCGCTCGGGGAAGAGCGAGGCCCATTGCAGCACCTGCATCCCGCCCATCGAGCCGCCGATGCAGAGGAAGAGATCGGGGATGCCGAGCCGGTCGAGCAGCATCGCCTGGGCGCGGACCATGTCGCGGATCGTCACCAGGGGGAAGTCGAGCCCGTAGGGGCGGCCGGTCTCGGGGTTGAGCGAGGCGGGCCCGGTCGAGCCCATGCAGGAGCCGATCACGTTCGAGCAGACGACGAAGTAGCGGTTCGTGTCGACCGGCTTGCCCGGCCCCACCAGCGTCTCCCACCAGCCGGGCTTTCCCGTCACGGGGTGGCGGTGGGCGAAGTGCTGGTCGCCGGTGAGCGCGTGGCAGATCAGCACCGCGTTCGAGCGCTGGGCGTTGAGGGTGCCGGCGGTCTGGTAGGCGATCTGGAACGGCCCGAGGCGCGCGCCGGAATCCATGGCGAGCGGCTCGTCGGCGGAAAACAGCATCACGGGACTGCGCGGGTCGGAGGCCGGCGAGGCCTCGTAGACCGCCCGGCGCGCACCCTCCCGCTGGACGGTCTCGGCGTCGCGCTCGGCGTTCTGGGTGAGGGTGGAATCCATGGCATGTCCCGGGTGCCGGTTCTGGAACCGGTCCCGAGCGGCCCGGCAGACTGGCCCGCCGGTCGAGCGGACGGACCGATGCGCCCGCGCGCGTGTCGTTAAGAGCCTGTCGTTTGGAGCCTGTCTTGGCCGGCTGACAACAGGAGGTAATGTGCGCGTCTCCGAGCGTCAACGCGGCGAGGGGCCGACGCGGAGGGCGGAGAGGGCGGCGGTGCCGCGGCGCACATGCCGTCGCCCTGGTCCTCCGTCGCCGCCGACCGTAAACACGGGTTCGGCTCCCGTCCGGATCCCTCCGCGGACCTTTGGCATGCGCTTCACCACGCGACCCGCCCCGTCCCTCGACAACCTCGCCGAGCTGCGCGCCGAGATCGACCGGATCGACGCCGAGATGCACGCCCTGCTGATCCAGCGCGGCGCGATCATCGACCGGCTGATCGCGGTCAAGCGCCAGCAGGGCTCGGGCTCCGCCTTCCGGCCCGGCCGCGAGGCGGCGATGATGCGCCGCCTCGCCGAGCGCCACCGCGGCCTCTTGCCCCTCGACACGGTGGAGGGGATCTGGCGGGTCATCATCGCCACCTTCACCTGGGTGCAGGCGCCCTTCGCCGTGCATGCCGACATCTCGGCGGGCGATGCCGGGATGCGCGATTCCGCCCGCTTCCATTTCGGCTTCACCGTGCCCTACCGGCCGCATCCGAACTGCGCCGCGGTGATCGAGGCGGTGGCGGGCTCGCGCGGCGACCTCGGCATCTTCCGGCTCGGCAAGGAGACCGGCAAGGAAGCCAAAATCGGCGGCACGGCCCGGCCCTGGTGGGAGAGCCTCGTCGGCGAGGGACGGCCGAAGGTGATCGCCCGGCTGCCCTTCATCGAGCGCCCGTCCCACCCGGCGGGCACGCCGGTCTTCGTCGTCGCCAACCCCCTCGACGACCCGGCGGCGGCGCAGCGCGACTGGGTGCTCCACGCCGTGCGCGCGCCCCGCTTCGCGCCGGAGACGGAGCGGGCGCTGAACGACCTCTACGGCGAGGTGGTCGCGCGCAGCGAGACGGCGGAGGCGGTGAGCCTGCTGCTCGCCGTGCCGGGCGGCGTCGGCGCCCGCCAGCTCGGCGAGGCCCTGGAGCGGGTCGAACCCGGCACCGCGATCCTCGACGAGGTCGGCAGCCACGCCGCCCGGTTCCGGGTGTGAGACCGCGGCGACCCGGACGGATCGCCTGCGGCGGTTCGTCTTCGCGGCGCATCGAGGCATTCCGTGCTATCGATTGCGCGCGACTGATTGTCCCCTGCACGCCGCCCGAGCCTCGGGGGAGCCGTCTCCCTCGGGCGCCAGCGGGCGGCACGGCCCGTCGGAGTTCCCGCGCATGAACCGCCGCCAGACCTTGCGAGCCGGAGCCTCGCTGCTGGGCCTGCTCGCCGCCTCCCGCCTCACCGCCGTGATGGCGGCGCCGGCCTCCGGCGCGGGCTTCGAGGTCCAGAAGTCCGAGGCCGAGTGGCGCGCGATCCTCTCGCCCGCCGCCTACACGGTGCTGCGCGAGCACGGCACCGAGCGGGCCTACACCAGTCCGCTCAACGGCGAGAAGCGTCCGGGCCGGTTTTCCTGCGCCGGCTGCGACCTGCCGCTGTTCTCCTCGAAGACCAAGTTCGACAGCGGCACCGGCTGGCCGAGCTTCTTCGAGCCCCTGCCCGACGCGGTCGGCACGCAGGTCGACACCGCCTACGGCATGCGGCGCACGGAGGTGCATTGCCGCCGCTGCGGCGGCCATCTCGGCCACGTCTTCGACGACGGCCCGAAGCCGACCGGCCTGCGCTACTGCATGAACGGCGTCTCCCTGCGCTTCGAGCCCGCCGCCGGACCGGCCTGACCCGCGGATCACACCTGAGGAGCACGACCATGACGCGCGAACGCTTCCGCCCGCTGACGCCCTACGTCATCGGCGGCCTGGCCGGCCTCGCCCTGCTCGCCGGCGCGGCCCTGCCCCCGGTCTCCGCCGCGGCGGAGGAGGGCGGGCGGCGCCTGCCCGAGGCGGCGATGACGGCCCGGGAGACCGCCAAAGACGCGTCGAAGGGCTCGGGCCTGCGCACGGCGACCTTCGCGGGCGGCTGCTTCTGGGGCGTGCAGGGCGTGTTCCAGCACGTGAAGGGCGTGAAGAGCGCGGTGTCGGGCTATGCCGGCGGCACCCGGGCGAGCGCCCGCTACGACGAGGTCGGCACCGGCCGCACCGGGCACGCGGAAGCGGTGCAGGTCACCTACGACCCGGCGGTAGTCCGCTACGACGAGTTGCTGCAGATCTTCTTCTCGGTGGCGCTCGACCCGACCGAGGTGAACCGGCAGGGGCCGGATACCGGCCGGCAATACCGCTCGGCGCTCTTCCCTGCCGATGCGGAGCAGGCCGAGGTGGCCAAAGCCTACATCGCCCAGATCGATCGCGCGAAGCTGTTCCCGAAGCCGATCGCCACCACGATCGAGTCCGGCGCCTTCTACCCGGCGGAAGCCTACCACCAGGACTACATGACGCTTCACCCGAGCAACAGCTACATCGTCGTCAACGACGCGCCGAAGCTGCGGGACCTGAAGACGCTGTTCCCCGAGCGGGCGAACGCGCAGCCGGTGCTGGTGGGCCGCCCGCCGGCCTGAGCCGATCCTCTCCTCTCTTTGCGGGGAGGAGCTGGAGGTGGGGATGGTGCAGGAGGCACCGCCGAGCCTCGTCCGGAACGACCCCCACCCCTACCCCTCCCCGCAAGGGGGAGGGGCCTCCGAAAAATCACTCCGTCTCGGGCGCGATCTGCTCCAGGCCGCCGACATGGCGCTGGGCGTAGAGCGGCAGGCCGATCTGGCCGATCAGGTCGAGCTGCGTCTCGAGGAAGTCGATATGGCCTTCCTCGTCCTCGGCCAGATCCTCGAACAGCCGCTTGGACACGCGGTCGTTGATCGAATCGCAGTACTTGGCGGCTTCGAGATAGAGCGCGCGCGCCTCGTTCTCGGCGGCGAGATCGCACTCGATGATCTCCTGCACGTTCTGGCCGATCCGCAGCGGGTCGAGCTCCTGCAGGTTCGGGAAGCCGTCGAGGAACAGGATCCGGTCGATGAACCGGTCGGCGTGGTTCATCTCCTCGATCGATTCCTTGCGCCAGAACTTGGCGAGATCGACGTAGCCCCAGTCGTTCAGCAGACGGAAGTGCAGCCAGTACTGGTTGACGGCCGTCAGCTCGCTGCGCAGGCCCCGGTTGAGATACTCGATGACCTTGGCATCGCCCTTCATCCGCCACTCTCCTCGTGAGGCGTCGGGACGAACGACCGCTCGTCTCAGGCTGCGACGCCCTCGGGCTCCCTTGTAGTTTGGAATGATCCCAAACTGCAAGATGCCTCGCAGGCGGTCGAGCAGGCGTGCGCCGGCCCGGCCTCGTCCAGCGCCTTGCGCAGGATCGAGCGGATGGTGCGGGCGCAGCGCCCGCATTTCGGGCTGCAGCCGAGGCAGCCATAGACCTGGGCCGGGGTGCGGGGACAGCTCGGACCCGATTGCAGGCACGCGCGCACCTGTCCGTCGGAGAGGACGTTGCAAGAGCAGACAATCATGCGGGCGATCGCAACCTGTCGTGCCTGTCGAAGGAACCTGCCCGCGAGGGACGGCGGAGCCCGGAGCCTTCCGATCATTCGCGCCGCTCAAGGCCACCGGAAACCGGCCGATTTGAGGCGAGCGCAGATTAGAATGATTGAAAACTTCAAGCTTTTCAGGAATTTAGCGACCGCGGCCGGCTCTGGCAACTCCCGACGGGCACGATTGAATGCGGCGCGAGCCTTCGCCGCGGGACGGCGGGATTCCCGTGAGCCGGCGCATCGACCGGCGCGTCCTAAGCCGAACGTCCTCGCCGACAACGGGAAATCCGATTGCCGGGCGCCGGGCGCGCGGACGGGATCGCTCAGTGCGCCATCAGCACCGGCACGGTCGCGTGCGACAGGATGTGGCTGGTCGGCCCGCCGAAAATCATCTGACGCAGGCGGCTCTGGGTGTAGGCGCCCTTGATCAGGAGGTCGCAGCCGAACGACTCGGCATGGTCGAGGTAGAGTTCGCCGGGGGTGCGGCGGCCGGCGGGCAGGGCCGTGTGGGCGGCCTCGATCCCCTCGCAGGCGAGCGCGCGCGCCACGTCCTCCGCGCTCGGCCCCGGCACCATGCCGCCCTCGGCGCTGAGCACGAGCACGCGCCGGGCCCGGCGCAGGAACGGCATGGCGAAGGCGATCGCCCGCGCCGTCTCGGACGAACCGTTCCAGGCGATCAGGATCGCCTCGCCGAGGCAGGACGGGGCCGTCGGCGGCGCCAGGAGGATCGGGCGCCCGCTCTCGAACAGGGCGGTCTCGAAGGTGGTCATGCGCGGCGCGCCGTCGTCGGCGCCCGGCCGTCCGACCACGGTCGCCGAGAACAGCCGCGCGTACTGGCCGAGGAAGGCGTCGCCCGGCGGCACGTCGGGCTGCCAGCGGTAGCGCGCGCCGGCATTGGCGGCCGCATCCGGGGCGCAGGAGGCGCCGGGTTCGCGCCGGGGCAGGCCGGCCGCCTCCATCGCCGCGACGAAGCGCCGGCCCGCATCCTGCGCCTCGGCCTGGTCGGCCTCCTCGTCGCGCAGCCACGTCATGCCGCCGACCATGTCCACGGGGACGTATTCGGCGAGCGCCGGGCGGAGGGACACGCCCTCGATCAGGCTGCCGAAGCGGCGCGCCACCAGCACCGCCGTGGCGAAGACGGAGGGCAGGGCGTCGTGGAGGGTGACCGGGACGAGCAGGGTCTTCATGGCCGGCCTCCGAGGCGTGCGAGGGGCGTGCGAGGGAGGGAAGGCTAGATCGAAACAGGGCCTGGGAAAACCGCCCCGCACGCGGTCATCCCCGCCCGCGTCGTCGCCCCCTCATCGGCCCGGCGTCACGACGCTTTTCCGCGTCCCGGCGGGGTCGAGCCGGCGGCGGACCAGGCGCGTCAGCGGCCGCTCCACGACTTGATGGGCGAGGAGCGCGGCGGGGAGGGTCAGCGCGACCATCAGGACGAGGCTTTCCCACGGCCCGAGGAGGGACGCGAGACCGGTGCGCAGCAGCCCCTCGCGGACGGCGCGCAGCACGAAGGGGTGCAGCAGGTAGAGGGCGTAGGAGGCATCCCCCAGCCGCTCGGCCGCCGCGAGGACGTAGGCGGTCCAGCCGCCGCGCGCGGCGTCGGTCTGTTCTTCGGGCCGTTCTTCGGGCCGGATTTCGGGCCGATCCCTGCCGAGCACGGCCGCCGCGACGAGGAGGGCGGCGGGCAGGCCCCAGGCGAGGAGGCGCAGGGCCGGCTCGGTGGGGGCCGCGGCGAGCCCGAACAGGCCCGCCGCGGCGAGGGCGGCCCGGGCCGGGGCGGGCAGGCGCAACCCTTCCGCGCGCAGCAGGCCGAGCCCGGCGCCGAGGGCGAATTCGAGGACGATCGGATCGGACCAGAAGGCGAGGGGGACCGGCGGCGCGGGCAGCCACCGCCCGGCGAGGACGACGAGCGCCAGGGCGCCGACGAGCCACGCCACCGCCCCGCGCCGCGAGAGGCCGAGGCCGACGGCGAACAGGGCGTAGAAGGCCATCTCGTAGTTGAGGGTCCAGCCCAGCCCGTAGAGCGGCAGCACCGCCCCGTCGGGCCGGGCCATCGGCCAGAACAGGAAGGAGGCGAGGCTGCGCGCGAGGTCCGGCGCGCCGCCCTCGCCGCTGAGCAGGGCGGGCATCGCCAGACCGAGGGCGAGGTAGAGCCCGGTGACCAGCCAGTAGAGCGGCACGAGGCGGGCGATGCGGTGGGCGACGAAGCGCCCCCGCGCGCCCGGCCGGCCGTAGAGCGGGCCCGCCGCGTGGACGATGATGAAGCCGGAGATGACGAAGAAGATGTCGACCCCCGCCGGCCAGGGCAGCCCGTGGCGCGGGACGAACTCAGTTCCCGTCCGCGCAGCCAGGATCGCGGCCTCGTTCTGCGCGTGATGAACGACGACCATCAGCGCGGCCAGGGCCCGAAGCCCCTGCACGAGGACGAGTTTTCCCCGGATGGGATCGGGACGAAAAAGCCTAGTCAAATTTCGGGAACCAGCCTGGAAGGTCGCCGTTGACGCGTCGAAGTGATCTTCACGGCCTCGACCGGTTCATTCGGTTGTCGAGGCCAGTCCGCATGTCGGTAATCCGATATTTGAGGTTTGATATGCTCAAGAAATACGCTGCCGCGTCCGCTCTCGTCGTCGCCATGGCGACCCCCGCTTTCGCCCAGGTCGGGGGCGATTTCCGCCTGGACGCCATGCAGGCAAATGCCTTCGAGATCCAGTCCGCCCAGATCGCGCTGCAGAAGAGCCGCAACCCGTCGGTGCGGGCCTATGCCCGCGAGGCCCTGCGTGACCATCAGGCCGCCAACGTCGCCCTGGCCGGCGGCGAGCGCAACTACGCCGCCGCCCGTCAGGCCGGCCCCGGCGGTCTCGTCGGCGGCCTGGTCGAGGCGCCGCTCGCCATCGCCGGCGGCGCGGTCGGCGCGGCCACGGGCGTCGCGACCGGCGTGGTCGGCGGCACCCTGCAGGGCGGCCCGGTCGGCGCGATCGAGGGGGCCGGCACCGGCCTGAGCCGCGGCGCGGCCGCCGGCGCCCAGGCCTTCGACGTCGACACCACCGCGGGCACCACCATCGTCCAGCCGAACCCACAGCAGCAGCAGATGCTGGCCGAGCTGAACGCGACCCCGCCCGGCGCCCGCTTCGACCGTCTCTACGGCCGCCAGCAGGTGATGGCGCACCAGATGTCGATCGGCATGACGCAGTCCTACGCCCAGTCCGGCCCGAACCCGGCCCTGCGCAACTACGCCCAGCAGGCCCTGCCGGTGCTCCAGCAGCACTACGCCCAGGCCCAGCGCCTCCCCGGCGCCCGCTGAGGCGCAACGCTCCATCCCGACACGGGTGGGAGGCGGCGGACCGGAAGGTCCGCCGCCTTTTTGTATCGCGGGGGCCAGCCGATACGAGAACGGCGCCTCCGAAAGCCTCGGAGGCGCCTTGCAAGGTGTCCGGCCGTTCGGTCCGGTTACGCCTCGGCGCAGCTGATCAGGGCGGAGGCGGAGAGCGTCTGCCCGTCGCGCTCGACCACCGACCGGAATTCGCCGGTCTTCGGATCGCGGATGCGCAGCTCGCCGGTGACGATGCCGAAATGCGCGCCGTGCAGGTGCAGGCGGCCCGCCTCGACGGCCTCGCGGATGAAATCGAAGGTCATCAGGTTCTCGAGGCTCTGCCCGATCATCGCGTATTCGAGGCGGGTGAGAAAACCCTCCTTGCCCGGGCTGTCGCCGGCCTCCACGAGCTTCGTCTTGGCCGGCTCAACCAGCGAGACCCAGCGGCCGATGAAGTTGCCCGAGGAGAGCGGGTCGGCGCCGAGCCCGGCGGCCTTGATGCCGCCGCAGGTCGCGTGGCCGAGCACGACGATGTGCTTCACCTTCAGGGCCTGGACCGCGAACTCGATCGCCGAGGAGGTGCCGTGATAGGCGTTGTCGCGCTCGGCGGGCGGCACGATGTTGGCCACGTTGCGGATCGTGAAGATCTGGCCGGGCCCGGTGTCGAATATCACCTCCGGGGCGACGCGGCTGTCGCAGCAGCCGATCAGCAGCACCTCGGGCTCCTGGCCCTCCTTGCCGAGCGTCTCGTACTTGCGCCGCTCGCCGGGGAGCCGCTCGCCGAGAAAGCTGCGATACCCATCGGTCAGAACCTGCGGGAACATGGGCGGTTATCCTTTCATCCTTGCTGTCTTGCCACGCGCTAACCGAACGATCCGAACATCGAAACCCATCCCCTCCGGCGGATGCGCCCGCGCACATCCCGTGCAGATCCCGCGCACCCGCGCGATCACCGCGATGTGATCCCGCGGCGCGCCCGGTTCCCGCACGCCGACGCGCTCCACCGCGGATCGCGGCGGAGGGCGGGGGCTCACGCGTCCCGCCACTCGAGGCGGATCGGCTGGTCCGGAACGTCGCCGGAGACGATTCGTTGCGCCAGCGCGGCCAACCCGGCGGGCTCGATCCGCTCGGCCGAGGCGGCGAGTTCGTCGAGCCTCCACCAGCGGGTGCCGCGCACCGGGTTGTCCTCGGTCTCGGCGAGCCGGCTGGTGTCGACGGCGTCGCTCGTGAGCCGGACCACGAAGTAGCGCTCGCGGGCCCAGCGCGGCTTGCGGAACAGGCGGAACGGCCCGTCGCAGACGGCGACGCAGGGGCCGAGTTCCACCTCGGCGACGCCGATCTCCTCCGACAGTTCGCGCCGGCACGCCGCCTCGTGGCTCTCGCCCGGCTCCAGCCCGCCGCCGGGCATGAACCAGAAGCCGCACGCCTCAGGCTTGGCCGGATCGATCGGGCGCACGGCCTCGTACTCGATCAGGAGCAGGCGGTCGGCGGGGTCGAAGACCAAGGCGCGGGCGATGTCGCGCACCGGCAAATCCGCGTCGGGCACATCCGCTGGGCGGTCGGTCACGGGCTTGAACTCCTCACGGCGAAGGGCGGGGCCGGGGCGGATGCGCCGGCGCCCAGATCACGATCGGCAGGCCATAGCTGTCGCGTTCGATCGCGTTGGGAAGCGGCTCGGCCCGGCCCGCGGCGATGTCGCAGGCGGTGACGAGGGCGGCCATGGCGTCGAGATGGTCGTCGGCGCCGACGCCCGGCGGCGGCACCGATCCGACCATCGCCTCCGGCAACCCGGCGGCGATCAGCAGGGCCCGGCGCGCGGACAGACCCTCGGCGCGGGCGGGGCCCTTCTTGCCGGCGCTCAGGCGCCGATCGCCGTTGAGGCGGAAGAAGGCGACCTCCGGATGCACCTCGTGCAGGCGCGCGACGAGATCGGACCGGGCGCGCAGGACTTCGTCGACCGCGCGCACGGCGGGCAGGATGTTCCAGCACTGGATCGAGGGGGCGAAGGGCGGCTCGGATCCCGCTCGCGACAGCGCCTTGGCCGCGTCGTAGCTCGCCGCATAGACCGCCGCGCGGGGCGGCACCGGGAAGACGCTGGCGCGCCCGGCCCCGAGGAGCGCCCGCGCCGCCCGGTCGGCGGAGCGGCCGCCGCCGCCCACCCGGTCGGGCAGGCCGATCGGTACGTCGATGCCGGTGCGGACCGGCGCCTCCGGCCCGTCGAGCAGGTCGATCACCCGCGCGAAGCGGGCGCAGCGCCAGCGCCCTGGATCGTCGAGATCGATCAGGGCCCCCGCCCAGGCGCCGCGGCACCCGTCCAGCCCCGCCACCCAGCGCGCCATCCGCTCGCCCCGATTGCCCCGCGCCCCCGCTTCGGGAATAGCTCTTCCCGCAATCCTTTGCCGCCGTCGAGAGTCACGCGTTGCCCGAAACCGCTCCCAAGGTCGGCCTCCACCTCCTCGATCCGCGGCTGACCGGGTGGGGCTTTCCCCGCTGGGGCAGCGCGGCGGCCGCGGGGCTCGACCTGCATGCCTGCCTCGATGCGCCGCTGCTCCTGGAACCGCAGGCCCCGCCCGCGCTGATCCCGGCCGGCGTCTCGGTGCGGATCGGCGATCCCGGCTGGTGCGGGCTGGTCTTCGCCCGCTCCGGCCTCGGGCACCGGGAGGGCCTCGTCCTCGGCAACGGGACGGGGGTGATCGACGCCGATTACGAGGGGCCGCTCCTGATCTCCGCCTGGAACCGCAACCCGCCCGGCAGCCCGGCCGTGATCCGCATCGAGCCGGGGGAGCGCATCGCGCAGCTCGTCTTCACCCGCGTCCTGCGGCCGGACTTCGAGATCCGCGAGAACGCCGCGGCGCCGGATGCGTCCCCGTCCGGGCGCGGGCAGGGCGGCTTCGGCTCGACCGGCCGGCGCTGAGGCGAGATGTTTTTACCCGGTCTTCGGCTGATCGGTTCGGCCCTCACCCCCGTCATTCCGGGTTCGCTTGTCAGCGCCCCGGAATGACGGGGGAGCCAACATCGAAGGAGGCATCGAAGCCTGGATCAGATCCCGAACATCCGCACCCGGCCATCCGAGAAGCAAGTTCCCCGAAGAGCAAGCTTGGCCATTCCAAGTCTCGCGGACTGATCGGCCAAGCTTCGCCGAAAGAAAGCGCTGCGGGACGATTGAACTCTTCCCATCGTCCTCCGTTGGTTCCTCGCATTCCCCGCGAGACGAACCATGGCCGCTCCCCACGACATCCTCGGCTTCTTCGAGCACCGCACCGACGGCGCCTGGGTCTGCGTGAGGCCGTTCACGCTCAACACCCGCTCCAGCCAGATCGATATCCGGCGCGGCCAGCGCTTCGAGTACGGAAGGCGGGTCGGCGGCCTCGATCTGGCCGAGTATCTCGAACAGCTCGGCTCGCAGTTCGGCTCGTGACCGGAGCACTCCGCGCGCGTCAGGACGGCGGACGTCAGAACCGGTAGGCGGTGCGGCAGGCGCCCCAGTGGCGCCCGAGCACCCGGACCGGCGCATCAACCTCGCGCACCAGGATCGACTGGTGGCCGACCTCGCGCCGGTAGGACTGCACCGTGAACGGCCGGGTCGAGCGTGACGCGGTGATGCCGGTGCGGTCGTCGAAGATGCGCCGGTTGCGGCAGTTGGCGTTGTTCCAGACCGGATCGTCCGGCCGCTGCGGCTGGGACACCTGCGCGTTGTGCACCGGCAGGAAGCCGTTGCGGTCGGTCGGGATGCAGAACAGCATGCGCGAATCGGCCTCCAGCGGGGGCTCGATCAGCGGCGGCAGCAGGCGCTCCAGCGCCGGAACCGCCTGGGTGAGGTATTGCTGCGGGTCGGTGCCGGGGATCGGCCGGTAGGCCGTGTCGAACAGGGCCTCCGGCGTCAGGCGTCCGGCGGCGATCTCCGCCTCCATCACCGCGGCCATGCGCGCGGCCATGCCTTGCGCCGTGGCGATCATCGGCGCGTACTCCGCCTCGATCTCGGCGAGCGCCGCGGCCAGGGCGGCCTCGGCCGAAGGCGCCAATCCCTCGAAGGCGCAGTGCAGGCCCATGGCGCTGACGCCGACGAGCCGGGCCGTCAGCCGTCCGATCCGCTCGATCTCGACCGGGAGCCGCGCTCCGGGCTCGGCGCGCAGCCCCGGCATCGCCGCGATCAGGACGCCGCCGCGGCTCAGATCGATCGTGCGTCCGGTCGCGCCGTCGAGGGTGACGGCGCGCTCGACCGGGTAGCGGTCGAAGCGGCGGCGGTCGCCCATCTCGGTCTGGCGGATCACCGCGACGAAGCGGCGTCCCAGCGCCTCGGTCTGCACCGAGGCCGCCGCGCTCGCGCCCTCGGCCCGCAGGGCGAGGGCATCGACTTCGGTGGCGATCGCCGTCGCGTCGCCCGCGTCGCGGCTCACGCCCGAGACGAAGGCGGCCGCCTGCTGCGCCTCGTCGGCGAGCGCGCCGACCGTCGCGGCCTGGTCCCCGGTCACGCCGCGCACGGTGGCGAAGGCCGGGCGCATGGCATCGACCGCTTCCGCCATCGCGGCGATCGCCGCGCCGGAGGCGTGGGCGCCCTCGCGCAGCCGGGCGATCCGGTTGCGCACGTCCGCGGCGGCGCGGCCGGTCTCGACGGCGAGCGCCTTGACCTCCCCCGCCACCACGGCGAAGCCGCGCCCGGCCTCACCCGCGCGCGCCGCCTCGATCGTCGCGTTGAGCGCCAGCAGGTTGGTCTGCCGCGAGACCGCGGCGATGGTCTCGACGACGCCGGCGATCTCGTCGCCGGCCCGCGCCAGCTCGGCCAGCAGGGCGCGCGCATCGACGGACCAGTCGGCGGCGGTCGTGAGGTGGTGGCCCGCCTCGTCCATGGCGCCGGCGATGCGCGCGGAGGTGGAGGAGAGGATCCGGCTGGTGTCGAGCATGCCCCCCGTCATGCCGGCCGCGCCCTCGGCGGCGGCGGCCAGGCGCTCCATCTGCGCACGGATGCGGCCCACGCCCGCCTGCATGCGGCCGACCTCGTCGCGGGTGGCGGCGATCGCGCCGCCGACCCCGCCGATCGCCCGCATCACGTCGGCCTCGACGACGTCGATCGTGGCGCGATCGGAGGCGCGATCGGAGCGGCGTCCGGTTTCGGCGGGTGCCGATGCGGGTGCCTCGGTCGGACCAATCGAGGACGGCGTGTCCGGGGACACCCGTTCGGATCCGGCGGAGGCGCGCGCGAAGAAACCCATGCGGGTCACGCTGCCGCAACGTCGTTAAAGTTGTCTTGAAGATTTTCGGATCCCGCCGCGCGGCCCGTCGTCTGAACAGGCCGCGCGGCCCTCCCCCGAAATCAGGCGCCGCCCCATTGCATGGTCAGTCCGCCATCGACCACGAGGGTGTGGCCCGTCACGTAATCTGAATCCGCCGACGCGAGATAGAGCGCGGCTCGAGCGATCTCCTCCGGCTGGCCGGCCCGGTGCCACGGGATGCGGTCGAGCGATTGTTCGAGCGTCTCGCTGTGCTCGAACCGGTCGGCGGTCATCGGCGTCTCGATCAGGCCGGGGGCGACGGCGTTGACGTTGATCCGGTCCTCGGCGAGTTCCCGCGACAGGCTGCGGCAGAGCGAGCCGACGCCCGCCTTCGACATGCCGTAGGGCGCGCTGCCCGGCGTCGGCAGGTGCTGGGCGACCGAGGAGACGATCACGATCTTGCCGCCGGCCGGTTTGGCGGCGGCGGCGCGCCGCATCCGGATGAAGGCGCGGGCGCAGAACAGCGGCGCCATCAGGTTGACGCGCAGGATGCGCTCCAGCACCGCGTCGTCCATCTCGGCGACCTCCATGCCGCCCATCGCCTGCCCGGCATTGTTGATCAGGATGTCGAGGGTGCCGAGATCGCGCGCGACGGTCTCGAAGGTCGCGGCGACCGAGGCCGGATCGCCGACATCGTCCCGGATCACGAGCGCCCGGCGGCCGGCCGCCTCGACGCGGGACGCGGTCTCGGCGATGCCCGCCTCGTCGGTGTTGTAGGTGATCGCGACGTCCGCGCCTTCCTGCGCGAACAGGATCGCGGTCGCCCGGCCGATCCCGGAATCGGCGCCGGTGATGAGGGCCCGCTTGCCTTCGAGCTTCATGGGAGATTCCATCTGTGGACGAGCCGCCCTCCGATGGCCGCGCCGGATGGCCGTGCACGGCCGGTCGGGGCATTCCGGAGGTGGCGATTCCGGGGCAATCCGGGCACGGGCGGCCCGGTTCCGAGGCGCAAGCGGAGGCGTTGGAACAGCCTGCCCCTCTGGTGCTTTGTGACCCCAACCGCTCGCGTCAATCCGTTTTGACGCAGGCGGTGTCGAAGCTTAGGTACTGACGACGATGCCCGCCGCCACGGCCCACCTTCTTCCTCCCTCCGACGAGACCGGACCGACGACGCGCGACCGGATCGTGGAGGCGGCGGCCCGCTCGTTCCAGGAGATCGGCTACCAGAAGACGACGGTCGCCGACATCGCCCGCACGCTGAAGATGAGCCCGGCCAACGTCTACCGCTTCTTCGACTCGAAGAAGGCGATCAACGAGGCGGTGGTCGAGAAGCTGACCGGCGAGATCGAGGCGATGATCGCGGCGATCGCCGACGCGCCGAAGCTCGACGCGCCGGAGCGGCTCACCCGGATCATCACCGCGCTCCACGACGATTGCCGCCGCCGGTTCGAGGCGCATCCACGCGTGCACGAGATGGTCGAGGCGGCGATGAGCGAGAGCTGGGGCGTCTGCCAGGCGCATGTCGACCGCATCGGCGCCGTCCTCGCGCGGGTGGTGGCCGACGGCATGCGCGAGGGCGCCTTCGCCGTGGCCGACGCGAAGAGCGCGGCGGCCTGCCTCCAGGCCGGGGTCACCCGCTACTGCCACCCGATGCTGGTCGGCCGCCAGCCCAACACGATCGAGCCGCCGCTGCCGGTGATGATCGCCTTCCTGCTCGGCAGCCTGCGGGCGGCGGGCCGCTGAGGCGGCCGGCCGGGACGCCGCACGGAGACCCGCTACTCCGACGCAGTTCCGGGCGTCGGCGCCGGTTCGGAGAGGACGGGCTGCGGCCCGTCATAGCCCTCGATCACCAGGATGTCGGCCTCGGCGCCGCCCTTCTGCAGGGCGCGGGCCGACTGGTAGAGGTCGGAGTTCCAGCAGGCCAGCGCGTCGTCGTAGCTCGGGAACTCGACGATGACGTTGCGCGCCCGCGCCTGACCCGCCACCGCCTCGAAGGCGCCGCCGCGCACGAGGAAGCGCCCGCCGAAGCGGGCGAAGGCGGCGCCGTTGGCCGCCGCGTAGGCCTTGTAGGCCTCGGCGTCGCTCACATCGACCCGCACGATCCAGTAGCCCTTGGCCATGTCTAAGCGTCCTCCATCTCGGCAACGATTCCTTGGGCGACCGCGCGGGGGTCGTCGGCCCCGGTGATCGGGCGCCCGACCACGACGTGGTCGATCCCCGCCGCCCGCGCCTGACCCGGCGTCATCACCCGCTTCTGGTCGCCGGCCTCCGCGCCCGCCGGGCGGATGCCGGGCGTCACGATCAGCCCCGCCGGCCCGATTCTCTCACGCACCGCGCCCGCCTCGGCCGCCGCGCAGACGATGCCGTCGATGCCGATCGCGGCCGCCTGCTCCGCGCGGCGGGCGACGAGTTCGGCCACGGGAAGCGCATAGCCGGCTTCCGCCGCGTCGGCGTCGTCGTAGGAGGTCAGCACGGTGACCGCGAGGATCTTCAGCCCCGATCCCCGCCCGCGCAGGGCCGCGCGCATGGTCTGCGGATAGGCATGCACCGTCAGGAAGGTCGCCCCCAGGGCGGAGGCCGAGCGCACCCCCTCCTCGACGGTGTTGCCGATGTCATGGAGCTTGAGGTCGAGGAACGTCTTCTTGCCGCTCTTGGCGAGCCGCGCGGCGAAGTCGAGCCCGCCCGCGTAGGCGAGCCGGTAGCCGATCTTGTAGACGGTCGCCGCGTCGCCGATGCGGGCGACGAGCCGCTCGGCCGCCGCCACGTCGGGCAGGTCGAGGGCGACGATCAGGCGGTCGCGGGGGTCTGCACTCTCCGGCATCGGGCTCTCGTCGGTGGGCTGGCCGGGCAGCGATCCTCCCAAGGAGGGCTACCTGTCAACGCCGGAGCCTCCCCAGGAGGCGGGACGGTTTCGCGCGCGAGGAAGGCGGCCGCGCTCCCGACCCCGAGCCGGACGTCGAGGGCGGCCCCTACGACGCTCGGCGGCCGCCGATCGGGATCGGACCGTGCGCGCCCCGCTCGCGGATGGGCGCGCCGATCCGCACGGTCGACGGCAACCGGAACGCGGCGCGTCAGATGTCTTCCCTCCACTCGACCTGACCGTCGGAGAGGCCGTAGCGGGCGCCCACGACCGACACCCTCCCCGCGGTCAGCGCATCCTTGATCACCAGGCTCTGCGTCGTGAGTCGCTTCGCGACGCGGCGCGCGTTGCTCCGCACGGACGCTTCGAGGAGGTCGCCCCCTTGGCTCCTCGCCTCCAGAACCGCCGGCACGATCGGCTGCACCATCTCGCCGATGACGCCGGGGAAGGACGCGTTCTTCTCCACGACATCGACCGCCGCCGCGACCGCGCCGCAGGACTGGTGTCCGAGCACGACGACGAGGGGCACCCCGAGAACGCCGACGGCATACTCGATGCTGCCCAACGCCGCCGTGTCGACCGTGTTGCCGGCGTTGCGCACGATGAACAGCTCGCCGAGCCCGCGCCCGAACAGGATTTCCGGTGAGACCCGGCTGTCGGAGCAGCCGACCAGCACGCAGAACGGGGCTTGGCCGCGGGCCAGTTCGAGACGGCGTTCGCGTCCGTTCGCCGCCAGGGAGGGGGCCTCGTTCCTGAAATTCTCGTTGCCCTCCTTCATGAGCTTGAGCGCGTCGGCGGGGGAAAGCGACGTTCTCGCCGCGGGCGCCGCGGCGCGCACGACGTCGTTCGGCAGGGCCGTCGCGGCGAGGACGCCCACGGCCCCGAGCAGGAGACGTCGGCGGCCGAGATGCGGCGAGGCGGTATCGGCGCAGCAGTCGCAATTGACGTGCATGAAGGCTGGACTCCCCTGGCTCCCGAAGAGCGTTGCCGTCCGCGGGCCGAGTCGGTGGCGCGTCGGACGGCCGAGGCATGTTTTCTATTCCTCGCGACCGCGGCGGCAATCGGCGATCGCTGACAAGTCATCGCGATTGCCAGCGGAAGGATTATCGCGCGCCGCATTCCGCGAACATCTGATTTGCCAGCTTTTCACATCGATGCGGATGGTCGCGACGCCGCTCATCGAGGCGATTCGACGTCCCTCTGACCTGCGGGCCATCGACGATGTCCCTCGCCCTGGCCGCCCATGACCCGCGCCACCTCGGCCCGCAGCACCGGCAGGAGTTCCGCCTCGAACCACGGATTCGTGCGCAGCCAGCCGTTGTTGCGCCAGGAGGGATGCGGCAGCGGCAGCACGCGCGGCCGGGCGGAGGCCGCGAGGATCGCGCGCCAGCCCGCGACCGTCCCGGTGAGGCCGCCCGGCCGCGGCCCGAGATGCCAAGCCTGCGCGTACTGGCCGATCACCAGGATCAGGTCGAGCCGCGGCATCCCGGCGAGGAGGTCGGCCCGCCAGGCCGGCGCGCATTCCCGCCGCGGCGGACGGTCGCCGCCCTTGGCGTCGAGGCCGGGGAAGCAGGCGCCCATCGGCAGGATCGCCACCCGCGTGGGATCGTAGAAGGCCGCCTCGTCGAGCCCGAGCCACGACCGAAGGCGCCGGCCCGACGGGTCGCTGAACGGCACGCCGCTGCGATGCGCCCGGTTGCCCGGCGCCTGGCTCGCGATCAGCAGCCGCGCGGCGGCGCTGCCCTGCACCACCGGCCGCGGCTCGTGCGGCAGAGGGGCGCCGTAGAGAGGCGCGTCGCGGCAGATCCGGCAGGCGCGCAGGCGGGCGGCGGTCGCCTCGAAGGTCTTTTGGCAGGGGGCGGACATCGTCCCGGAAATGGGGCGGGCCGGACACGCGCGCGATGCGTCACCGCGCCCGAGGCGCGTCGGCATGAATCGCGCTGCGTCCTCATACGAGATCCGATTGATCCCTTCGGGAGGGCGGATGTCGGCCTTGCTCAAGCGCCGCGCGGGCTTGCTGATCCGGTTCCCACGCTGATCAAGCGGGAACCGGATCAGAGGTGGCGTTTGAAATCCATCCGCTGGTGGAGGATGCGGATGACCTCGATCACGCCGTCGGCGCCCGTGCGGTAAAACAGGATGTGCGACCCCACGGAGAGCCGACGATAGCCCGCACGGATCTCGTCGGCGGTCCGGCCTCGGGCCGTCCCTTCGGCCAGTCGCGCGAAGCCTTCGGCCAAAAGGCGGACGTAGCGGTCGGCCTGATCCCGACCCCAGCGTTCGGCCGAGTCATCCCAGATCCGGCCGAGATCCGCACGGGCTCTCGGCGAGAGGCGGACGCTCACTCCCGGACCGCGCCTGCACGCTTCTCCCGCAGGAAGGACTCGGTCTCGAAGGGTTCCGGCGGACCGCTCTCCTCACCCTCGATCAGCGCGGCCCGCAGCGTCTCGACGGCGGCCTCCCGCTCTTCGAGGAGGCGAAGCCCGGCACGAACCACCTCGCTCGCGGAGCCGTAGCGCCCCCCCTCGACCTGGCGGTCGATGAACTGCGTGAAGTGCTCGCCGAGCGAGACGGACGTGTTTCGGGTCATCGGCACCCTCCGGGCCGCAAAAGTGTACCCGATCTTGGTATTCCGCAATCCCAATCCGGCCTGCGCTCGGGGTGCCGACCCCGCGACCGCGGCGGCGAACGGCACTCCGAATGGTCGGCGACGAGGGAGCAGGCGGGACGCAGAGTGCGGCGTTCCCCCTCCCGCGTCAGCGGCCAGTCGGGCCATGCGGCGTAGCCGGAGAATCCGAGGCAGGCGTGGCCGGCGCGGTCGCCGGGTGATCCGGCAGCTGACGAGGAAGCTGTCCCGCGGCGCCCCGGCCGCACCGGGGCGGGATCGTCGGCGCAAGCTTGGCACGAATCGCGCGGGCCCTACCTCACCCTCCGCGCGCATCCGGCGCGACCACGGGAGGCTCTCCTTGGCAGGCACGCGCTCGGCACGGTTGGCAGCGGAGGTCGGCCCGAAGACGCCGCAGGTCGTGGTCCTCGTCGGCGCCACCGGCGACCTCTCGCAGCGCAAGCTGCTGCCCGGCCTGTTCCACCTCTACCGGGCCGGCTTCATCCCGGATCTGCGGATCGTCGGCGTGTCGCTCGACGACATCGGCGTCGAGGCGTTCCGCGGGCTCGCCCGCAAGGCCATCGACCAGTTCTTCACCCGTCAGGCCGGCGAGGCGGAATGGACCGCCTTCGCGGAACGGCTCGACTACGTGCCGCTCTCGGCCGGCGCCGGGGCGCTCGCGGCGGCGGTGGCCCGCGCCCGGGACAGCCTGGGCCAGGAGGGTGGGGGCCGGGAGAGTGGGACTCATGAGAGCCGGTGCCTGCACTATCTCAGCGTGCCGCCCGCCGCCGCGCTCACCGTGGTGCGCCTGCTGGCCGAGGCGGATCTGGCGGCGGGCTCGCGCATCATCATGGAGAAGCCGTTCGGCACCGATCTCGCGAGCGCGGTGGCGCTCAACGACCGGCTGCACGCCGTGTTCTCCGAGGATCAGATCTTCCGCATCGACCACTTCCTCGGCAAGGAGCCGGCGCAGAACATCCTCGCCTTCCGCTTCGCCAACGGCCTGTTCGAGCCGATCTGGAACCGCACCTTCATCGACCACGTGCAGATCGACGTGCCGGAGACCCTGGGGCTCGGCACCCGCTCCGCCTTCTACGAGGCGACCGGCGCCTATCGCGACATGGTGGTGACCCACCTGTTCCAGATCCTCGGCTTCATGGCGATGGAGCCGCCGACCTCGCTCGAACCGGGGCCGATCTCGGAAGAGAAGAACAAGGTCTTCCGCTCCATGCTCCCGCTCGATCCGCGGGAGGTGGTGCGCGGGCAATATGCCGGCTACCGGTCCGAGCCCGGCGTCGATCCGCAATCGGACACCGAGACCTTCATCGCCCTCAAGTGCCGCATCGACAACTGGCGCTGGGCCGGGGTGCCGTTCTTCCTGCGCACCGGCAAGCGGATGGCCGAGGGGCAGCGCATCATCTCGATCGCCTTCCGCGAGCCGCCGAAAAGCATGTTCCCGGTCAATTCGGGCGTCGGCGCGCAGGGGCCCGACCACCTCACCTTCGACCTCGCCGACGCCTCGAAGATGTCGCTCTCCTTCTACGGCAAGCGGCCGGGGCCGGGGATGCGGCTCGACAAGCTCTCGCTCCAGTTCAACATGAAGGACACCGGCCTGATGGGCGAGGTGCTGGAGGCCTACGAGCGGCTGATCCTCGACGCCATGCGCGGCGACCACACCCTGTTCACCACGGCCGAGGGCATCGAGCGGCTGTGGGAGGTCTCGACCCCGCTGCTGGAGGCACCGCCGCCGGTGCGACTCTACGCGCCGGGCTCCTGGGGGCCGAAATCGATCCACCAGCTCGTGGCGCCGCAGGCATGGCGCCTGCCCTTCGAGCGGGAATGGCGCAACACCGACGAGCACGGCTGACGGCCGGCCGGCGCACCGCACAGCAACGATTCGCGCGCGCAGGCACCCGATCGGATCCGACGTGATAAACTGGAATAATTCTCAGCTCAGTCTCAGAAAATCCTCCGTCAAGACGGTTGCCGGCTCATCGAAAATGGAGGTCACAAGGAAAACTTGCTCATCGAGCCGATCCGTCTAATCTGGTCCACCAACGATTCGACTGACGGACATCCAGCCGCACGCGCCGCATGAGCCTGACGACTGCCCAGATCCTCGATCTCGCCCCCGACGCGTCGAGCCGCAAGGCCGGGCAGGATCAGGCGAAGCCGCAGAAATGGGCTGGCCTCGGCCGGGCGGGCACGGTGATCTGGGGCGAGATCAAGGGCAGCGGGGCGAGCCCCTACCGCACGGTGGCCGACCTCGCCGGCCCCGCCTCGAAATGCACCTGCCCGAGCCGGAAATTCCCCTGCAAGCACGGTCTCGGCCTGATGCTGGTGGACGCGGCCTCGCCCATCACCGAGGCAGAGCCGCCGGACTGGGCCGCCGCCTGGATGAAGGGGCGCGAGAGCCGCGCCACCGCGGCCGAGACGCGGGCGAAGGAGCCTGCCAAGCCGATCGACGAGAAGGCGCAGGCCAAGCGGCGGCAGGCCCGCGAGGACCGGGTCGCGGCGGCGCTGGACGAGCTCGACCTCTGGCTGCGCGACCTGATGCGGCGCGGGCTCGCCGCCGCGCGCTCCGAGCCCTACGCCTTCTGGGACCGCATGGCCGGACGCCTCGTGGACGGGCAGGCGCCCGGCCTCGCCCGCCGGGTGCGCGCCCTGCCGGGGCTGGTCGCCGCCGCGCCCCAGGCGGGTGCCCCCCGGCCGGAGGCGGCGCTCGGGCTCGGCCTCGGCCGGCTCGCCCTGCTGCTGCGGGCGGCGCGCCGCCTCGACGCGCTCGCCCCCGAGCAGGCGGCGGGCGTGCGCGCCGCGCTCGGCTATCCCGTCACCGCCGAGGAGATGGCGGCCCGGCCGGACCAGGCCGACAGCTGGGCGGTGCTGGCCCACGCGGTCGAGGAGGAGGACCGGCTCACCGCCCGCTCGGTCTGGCTCGTCGGCCGCGCGAGCGGCGCCGTGGCCCAGGTGATCGATTACGGCACCCCCGGTTCGCCCCTGCCGCCGGCGCCGGCCGCCGGCCAGGATTTTTCGGGGGCGCTCGCTTTCCAGCCCGGCGACCCGCCGCTGCGCGCGGTCTTCCGCGAGGGCCGGGCCGGGCCGGCGGCGCAAGCCGTGCTGCCCGGTGCATCGAGCGTCGCGGCGGCGCGGGACGCCTTCGCCGAGGTGCTGGCCCGCGCCCCCTGGTGCGAGCGCTGGCCGGTGCGGCTCGCGCATGTGCGTCTCGGGCGGCTCGCCGCCGCGGGCGGTGGCGCGGGTTTCGCGGCGGGGGACGAGACCGGCTGCCTCGCGCTCGCGGCCGATCCGCGCCTGCCGAGCCTGCTCGCGGTGGCGGCGGGCCGGCCGGTCGACCTGTTCGGCCTCTACGACGGCACCGGCCTCCACCCGCTCGCCCTCGTCGCGCACGGCCGCCTCTACGCCATGCCGGCGCAGGGCGCGCAGCCGGTCCTGCTGCAGGTGGCCTGATGGAGACGGCCGAGTTCCCCGCCGCAACTTCGGCGACCGACGGCTGGGAGCCGACGCTCGCCGCCGCACTCCTCGGGGCCGAGCGCGCCCCGCCCGCTCCCCCGGGACCGCTCGCCGATCTGGTCGCCGAGGCCGATCCCGGCGCCGCCCTGCTGGCGCGGCTCGCCGCGGAGGGCGCGCTTCACCGCGCCGGCACGGGGCTCGGGCCGGAGGCTCTGGCGCCGACCGAGCCGCGCGACGCCTTCGGACCGGAATGCCCGCCCGCCGCCGCGACCCGGCTCTACGGCCTCCTCAGCGAGGGATACAGCGCGCGCGGCCGCGTCGAGGAATGGTTCGCGCTCGCCGCCGCGTCGGGTGTCCGCCCGCCCGCCTGGCTGTTCCAGGCCCTGATGCTCCACCGCGACAGCCTGCCGGCGACCGCCCCCGCCGTCGTCGGCGCCGAGCTCGACTGGCTCGCCCGCGCCTGCGGCGAGGCCCCGGCCCGAGAGGCGGCGGCGGATGGAGCGGAGGCGGCGGACTGGGCGGAGGGGAGCGTGGCCGAGCGCCGCGCCGCCTTCGCCGCCTTCCGCGCCCGCGACCCCGAGGGCGCGCGGGCCGCGCTGGAGCCGGTCTTCCGCAAGGAGAAGGCGGACATCCGCGAGGCCCTGGTCCACGCGCTGGCGACCGGCCTGTCGCCGGCCGACGAGCCCTTCCTCGAAGCCTGCCTCGACGACCGTGCGGGCGGCGTGCGGCTGGCGGCGCAGCACCTGCTGCCGAACCTCGCCGGCTCGCGCTACGCCGCGCGCATGGCGGCCCGCGCCCGCGCCGCGCTGACGATCGAGAGCAAGCGCCGGCTCCTCGGCGGCACCACGCACAGCCTCGTCGTCACCCTGCCGGAGGAGAGCCCGGAGCTCGCCCGCGACGGCGTCGAGGTGAACACCTGGGAGCGGCGCGGCGGCGGCGCCCGCGCCTCCCTGCTGCGGTCGATCCTGGGGCGCGCGCCGCTCGAAGCCTTCGCCGAGCACCCGCCGCGGCTCTGGATCGAGCTGGCCCTGCGCAGCGAGTGGGCCGACCCCGTCTTCCACGGCCTGTTCTCGGCGGCCAAGCGCACCCTCGACCCGGCCTGGTCGGAAGCGATGGCCGACATCACGGCCGAGGCCTACGAGGGCAAGGTCACCGGCGTCCGCCGCACCAACGAGGTGCTCGGGATGTGGGCGGAGGCGCTCGACCTCCTGCCCGACGCCGCCTGGGAGGCCCGCGTCGGCGCGCTGATCCGCGCCCGCAAGATCGAGGTGGTGCTGGCCGTGCTGGCCCAGGGCCCCGAGCACTTTTCGGAGCCCTTCACCGCCACGCTGCTCGACTGGCTCGCCTTCGTCACACGCGGCTCGGACGCCCTGCGGCGCGATCTCGCCAAGCCCTGGGTGATCGCCCGCCTCGGCGACCGGCTCTTTCCGAGCGAGGACGCCGCGGCTGCCGCCGCCGCGATCCTGGCGCGGCTGCCGGAAGAGGACACGGATCGCCTGCGCACGCAGCTCACGGGCTTGACCGGCGTGCTGGACCTGCGCGCCGCGATCCGGCGCGACTTTCGATCGGAGACCACCACAGGGGGGATGGCTCAAGGATGACATCGAGCAACGGAGTCAAGGCCGCGCAGCTGCGTCAGGCCGCCGAGGATGCCTTCGCCGAGGAGATCGCGGCCCTGCGGACCTCCGACGACCGGCCGCGCCCGCCGAACTGGCAGATGTCGCCGCAGGCCGTGGTCACCTATCTCCTGGGGGGCCGGCTCGCCTCCGGTTTCGAGGTGACGCCGAAATATATCGGCGACCGGCGGCTGATGGAGGTCGCGGTGGCCACGCTCGCCACCGACCGGGCGCTGCTGCTCCTCGGCGTGCCGGGCACCGCCAAGAGCTGGGTCAGCGAGCACTTGGCCGCCGCGATCTGCGGCACCTCGCGGCTGATCGTGCAGGGCACCGCCGGCACCAGCGAGGAGGCGATCCGCTACGGCTGGAACTACGCGCTGCTGCTCGCCAAGGGTCCGAGCCGCGAGGCGGTGGTGGGCTCGCCGGTCATGCGGGCGATGTCGGAGGGGCGCATCGCCCGCGTCGAGGAGCTGACCCGCATCCCCTCCGAGACGCAGGACAGCTTCATCACCATCCTCTCGGAAAAGACCCTGCCGATCCCCGAGCTGAACGAGGAGGTGCCGGCGCAGAAGGGCTTCAACCTCATCGCCACCGCCAACAACCGCGACCGCGGCGTCAACGAGCTGTCGAGCGCCCTGAAGCGCCGCTTCAACACCGTGGTTCTGCCGCCGCCGGCCACGATCGAGGCGGAGATCGCCATCGTCGAGAGCCGCGTCGCCTCGCTCGGCCGCGCCTTCGAGATCCCGGCCGAGCCGCCGGGCGCCGAGCAGATCCGCCGCGTCGTCACGATCTTTCGCGAGTTGCGCGAGGGGGTGACCGCGGACGGCAAGAGCAAGGTGAAGCAGCCCTCCGGCACGCTCTCGACCGCGGAGGCGATCAGCGTCGTCGGCAGCGGCCTGGCGCTCGCCGCGCATTTCGGCGACGGCCGCCTCTCGGCCCACGACCTCGTCTCCGGGATCAGCGGCGCCGTGGTGAAGGACCCCGTGCAGGACGCCATCGTCTGGCGCGAGTACCTCGAGACCGTCGTCAAGGAACGCGACGGCTGGAAGGATTTTTACAAGGCCGCCCGCGCGAGCGCGTGAAACTCCCTTGTAACCCTCCCCCCTCTGCGGGGGAGGGTGCCCGCGGAGCGGGCGGGAGAGGGGCAGCGCGACGGTGCCCCTTTCTGCCGGCGTCGGACCAGCGGAAGCGGCGCTCCCCTCTCCCGACCCCCTTCGGGGGTCACCCTCCCCCGCAGAGGGGGGGAGGGAGGACGCGGCGGCTGACGCAGCGCCCGAGCCGCATTCGCCCAACCAACGAGGACGACCATCGCATGAGTCTTCGCGCCGCCACCCCGAGCCGCGATGCCTGACATCCGCCTCTTCGGCATCCGCCATCACGGCCCCGGCTCGGCCCGCTCGCTCCGGGCGGCGCTCGACGCGCTGAACCCCGATTGCCTGCTGATCGAGGGTCCGCCGGACGCCGACGCGCTGATCCCGCTCAGCCTCCAGGAGGGCATGACGCCCCCCGTCGCGCTCCTCGTCTACCGGCCGGACCGGCCGCGGGACTGCGCCTTCTTCCCCTTCGCGGATTTCTCGCCGGAATGGGTGGCGATGCGCCACGGGATCGCGGCGGGCGCGAGCGTCCGCTTCATCGACCTGCCGCACGCGCACCAGCTCGCCGACGGTTTCGGCGTGCCGGAAGACGCTCCGGATGCCGCGCCGATCGACGCGGAGCCGATCGACCCGGAGCCGATCGACCCGGAGCCTCTCGCCGAGGCGACGGACACACCGCCCGAGGACGGGCCGGCCCCGGCGCCCGCCGCGATCCGGCGCGATCCGCTCGGCGAACTCGCCGCCGCCGCGGGCTACCCCGATGGCGAGCGCTGGTGGGACGCCCTGGTCGAGAGCCGCGCGGGCGCCGACGGCGACGTGTTCGCGGCCATCGGCGAGGCGATGACGGCCCTGCGCGAGGGCGCCGAGCCCGACGCGGACGAGGCGTTTCGCGAGGAGGCGCGCGAGGCGCATATGCGCGCGGCGATCCGCAAGGCGGCCAAGGAGGGGTTCGCGCGCATCGCCGTGGTCTGCGGCGCCTGGCACGTGCCGGCGCTCGCCCGCCACGACGCGAAGGGTCAGGCGACGGCCGACGCCGCGACGCTCAAAAACCTGCCCAGGACCAAGGTCGCCGCCGCCTGGGCGCCCTGGTCCTACGAGCGGCTGGCCTTCGCCTCCGGCTACCGCGCCGGGGTGCTCTCGCCGGAATGGTACGACACCCTGTGGCACCACGAGGGGCGCGTCGCCGCCCGCTGGCTCGCCCGCGCCGCCGCCCTGCTGCGGGAGGCCGACCTCGACGCCTCGCCGGCCTCGGTGATCGAGGCGGCCCGCCTCGCCGAGGCGCTCGCGGGCTTCCGCGGCCGGTCCCGGCCCTCCCTCGACGACCTCGACGAGGCGGCCCAGGCCACGCTCTGCTTCGCCGACCCGGCGCCGATGGGGCTGATCCGGCGCAAGCTCGTCATCGGCGAGCGCCTCGGCGCGACCCCGCCGGACAGCCCCGGCACCCCGGTCGAGGCCGATTTCGAGGCGCAGTGCAAGCGCCTGCGCCTCAAGCCCGGCGCGGCGGCGGGCGAGATCACCCTCGACCTGCGGAAGGAAACGGACCTCGCCCGCAGCCATTTCCTCAACCGGCTCGCCCTGATCGGCATCCCCTGGGGCGAGCGGCGCGCGGCGCGGGGCCGCGGCACCTTCAAGGAGGGCTGGTTCCTCTCCTGGCAGCCGGAATGGGTGGTGGAGCTGGTGGCCGCCTCCGCCGAGGGCGGCACCGTCGCCGAGGCCGCCGCCGGCCGGGTCCGGGTCCGGGCCCGCGAGGCGACCCGCGTCGCCGAGCTCTCCGGACTGATCGGCACCCTGCTCGACGCCGACCTCGCCGACGCGAGCGCCGAGGTGATCCGCGCGCTCAACGACCGCGCCGCGGTCTCGGCCGACGTGTTCGACCTGATGGACGCGCTGCCCCCGCTCGCCGAACTCGCCCGCTACGGGTCGGTGCGCTCCTCCGACACCGAGCCGGTGCTCGCCGTCGTGCGGGGCCTCGTGCCCCGGGCCGCCGCCGGGCTGGTCGCCGCCTGCCAGAGCCTCGACGACGACGCGGCGGCGGCGGCCAAGGCGCGCATCGTCGCCGTCTCCGGCGCGGTCGCGCTGATCGAGGAGCCGGAGCTGAGGGCGGTGTGGCAGGAGGCCCTGCGGGCGCTGGCCGACCAGGAGCACGTCCACGGCCGCGTCGTCGGCCGCGCCGTGCGCCTGCTCTTCGACGACCGCGCCATCGCGGCGGACGAGGCCGGCGAGCGCCTGCGCCTCGCCCTGTCGCGCGCCTCGGGCGCGGGGCCGGCCGCCGCCTGGATCGAGGGTTTCCTGGAGGACAGCGGCACGGTGCTGATCCACGGGCGCGAACTGCTCGCGGTGGTCGACGAATGGCTCTGCGGCCTCGACGCGGCGCTGTTCATCGAGCTGCTGCCGCTGGTGCGCCGCACCTTCGCGACCCTGGCGCCGGCCGAGCGCCGGGCGGTCGGCGAGGCCCTGGCCCGACCGGGCGGGGCGGCTTCCGGCGAGGCCGAGAGCGCTCAGGGCTTCGACGCAACGCGTGCGGCAAAAGTGCTGCCGATCCTGCGCCTGCTGCTCGGCCCCGAGCCCTCCGGGGCCGCGGACGAAACCACGGGAGACGCCGCATGAGCGAGGCCGTGAACGGGACCGTGAACGAGACCGAGCGCCTGCGCCGCTGGCGCCTCGTGCTCGGCGGCGGGGCGGCCGAGGGCACCGGCTGCACCCTGACCGAGCGCGACCAGCGCCTCGACCGGGCGATGGGCGCCCTCTACGATTCCGACCGCAAGGGATCTTTAGGCGCCTCCGCCCCCTCCGTGCCGCGCTGGCTCGGCGACATCCGCGACTACTTCCCGGCCTCCGTGGTGCAGGTGATGCAGCGCGACGCCTTCGAGCGGCTCGACCTCAAGCGCATGCTGACCGAGCCGGAGATGCTGGAGGCGGTCCAGCCCGACGTCTCCCTCGTCTCGACCCTGATCTCGATGCGCGGCCTGCTCGGCGGGCGCACGAAGGAGACGGCGCGCCTCGTGGTGCGCAAGGTGGTGGAGGCATTGATGAAGCGGCTGGAGGAGCCGCTGCGGCAGGCGGTGACCGGGGCGATCGACCGCGCCAGCATCAACCGCCGCCCGCGCCACGCCGAGATCGACTGGAACCGCACCATCCGGGCGAACCTGCGCCACTATCAGGCGGAGTACCGCACAATCATCCCGGAAACCCGCCTCGGCCACGGGCGGAAGAGCCGCGGATCGCTCAAGGACGTGATCCTCTGCATCGACCAGTCGGGCTCGATGGCCAATTCCGTGGTCTATTCGAGCATCTTCGGGGCGGTGATGGCCTCGCTGCCCGCGGTCTCGACCCGGCTCGTGGTGTTCGACACCGAGGCGGTCGATCTCTCCGACGAGATGGACGATCCGGTCGAGGTGCTGTTCTCGGTCCAGCTCGGCGGCGGCACCGACATCAACCGGGCGGTCGGCTACTGCGCCTCGCGCATCACCCGGCCCGAGGACACGGTGCTGGTCCTGATCTCCGACCTCTACGAGGGCGGGGTCGAGGCGGGCCTGCTCGCCCAGGCGCAGCGCCTCGTCGGGGCGGGCGTGCAGGTGGTGGCCTTGCTCGCCCTCTCCGACGAGGGCGCACCGGCCTACGACCGGGGGCTCGCCGCGCGGCTCGCGGCGCTCGGCGTGCCCGCCTTCGCCTGCACGCCCGACCTCTTCCCCGACATGATGGCGGCGGCGATCCGCAAGCAGGATCTCAACGCCTGGGCCGCGGGCGCCGGCATCGCCGCGGTCCCGGCCGCCGCCCGCGACGGCTGACCCGGCCCGGTACTCCCGGAAACCGCGTCCCCGAAACCCGCATCCGGGAGTCTCGTCTGCCCCTCGTCCCCGCCCTCTCCGGCCGCCCGCCCCTTCCGGACGCGCCGCTCACCTTCGCGGCGCCGCTCACCTTCGCGCACCGGATCACGGCCAACCTCCACGCGCAGAGGGGGCCGCTCGCGGCGCAAAGGCGGCGCATCCTCACGCTCGGCCTGCCGGTGGTGTGGTTTTGCATCCTGCTCGGCGCGGTCTCGGGCTGGGCGACGGCGGGCGGGCGCCGCACCCTGTCCGCGTTCTGGCGCGACCTGTCCGACTTCGATCCGCTGCCGCTCGCCGCCTATCTCGGGCTGATCACGCTCGCCCTGCTCATCTTCTACGCGCTCCACCCCTGGCTCGCCCGCCGCCGGGTGCGGGCCCTGATGGGGCCGCCGGGCGGCGGCGACGGCCGCGATCCGGGCCACGACCCGGGCCCGGTGCCGGTGCGCTACCGCCTCGACGAGGCCGGGCTGACCCAGACCGCGCCGGATCTCGTCAGCTTCGTGCCCTGGCCGCGCATCGGCGAGCTCGCGGAGGACCGGCACCACCTGTTCCTGCCGACGGAAATCGGCGACGTCCCGATCGTCCTGCCCAAGGCGTCGCTCAGCGCGGAGACCGTCGCGGGCATCCGGCACTGGGTGCGGACCTGCGCCGGCCGGCCCGTCTCCGCTCCGCCGCCGGCCGAACTGGCCGCCGGGCCCGAGGCTTTGCGCGCGACGATGCGCCTGACGGCCGACGAGCGGGTGCCGATCATCCTGCGCAGCCTCGACAACCCTTGGGCCCGCCGCGCCCGGCTCGCCGGCGCCGCCGCGTGGCTCGTCGGCCTGACCCTGCTCTATCTGGCCCTGCTGGCGATGCTCTGG
The DNA here is from genome assembly GCF_040270385.1 of Methylorubrum podarium. Classification (NCBI taxonomy): domain Bacteria; kingdom Pseudomonadati; phylum Pseudomonadota; class Alphaproteobacteria; order Hyphomicrobiales; family Methylobacteriaceae; genus Methylorubrum; species Methylorubrum podarium. The sequence continues at coordinate 55,068 of NZ_JBELQE010000079.1, forward strand.
GCGGTCGATCCCTACCGGGTGCCGCTGGCCGACGCGCTGCCGCTCTTCGCCGAGATGGTCGCCGGCGATGTCTGGAAGCCCGCCGCCGTCACCGCGGCGGTCATCGTCCTGTTCTTCGCGGTCCATCCCCGCGCCAGCCGCTGGTTCGCGGGCGATCTCGCCCGTCGGCTCGAGGCCGAGGCGCCGCCCGGCGAGGCCGAGATCGCGGTCAACGAGGCCGGCATCGTCACCGCGAAGGACGGCGCCCATGCCCGCCTCGGCTGGAAGCTGTTCCGCGGGCGCGAACGGGTCGGCGACCTGATGATCCTGCCGATGCGCTGGGACGAGGTGCTGCCCGTGCCGCTGCGGATCTTCGAGCCGGAGGCGCGCGCCCGCGTCGAGGCGCTCGTCGAACGCCACCTCCCGCAGGAGACCCGCGCCCGATGACCGACATCCTCCGCCGTGGCCGCGCGGCTCTTCTCCTGTTCGGCCTGCTCACCATCGTCCCGGCCTGGGCCGAGGAAGCGCCGGAAACCGTCGACGGCGCCGCGACCGAATCGGGCGCGGAGTCGGACGATGGGGACGCCGTTTCCGGTCCGGTCACGCTGCGCCTCGACCAGGGTTTCGTGCTCGACCTTCCGGCGGGCTGGGTGCTGGAGGAGGCGGGCGCGGACCCCGGCGACGGCACCGGGCGACGCGTCGTGCGGATCGTGTGCGAGACCCCGGCCTGCGCCCGCACCAGGGAAGCCTGCACGCTGCGCCTGCGTCCGACAGCGGTCGAGGGCGAGGACGACGCCGCCCGCCTCGCCGGGCTCCACGCCTCCCCGCTCTCCCGCTATGTCCGCCTGCGCGCGGTCCTGAAGAGCACGAGCGCGGGCGCCGCGATCCGCCGCCCGCTCGGGCCGGAGCGATTCGGCCCCCGCGACTGGATCGCGGTCGAGACCGAGGCGGCGCCGCGGTTCAAGTCGGGCCTGTTCGCCGAGACGGTGATCGGCGGCCGCTATTTCGGGGCGATCTGCAAGACCTGCGAGACCGGGGCCGTGCGCCACGAAGCGGCCCGCTCCATCCTCGGAAGCCTGCGGCGGATCGAGCGCTCGGCGGCGCGCTGAGGGTTTTCCCGCATCACGATCAACGGCTTGTCGGCGTCCCGTTTCCGGACCTGCTCGGGAGAGCGGCTGCCCCGCACGCCGCCTGACATTCGGCCGCGACTGTTCAAGGTTTCACGACATGGCAGCCATGTAATCGCCGGGTTGTCGCTCGCCCGCGCCTGCTGTAGCGGACCGCCGGGACCAATAAATTTTTGAGCGGCACGAAAAATAAAATGAACACTGACGATAAACTGCACATTCGTTCCGCCGATATGCAACATAGCGCGCTGCCGATGAACCGGCGGCAAGTCATCGGCGGCGCCCTGGCCGGTCTGGCGGCCACCGCGCTGCCGGGTTCGCCGCTCCTCGCCGCGGGCGAGGCGCGCAAGGTCGATGTCCTGCTGATCGGCGGCGGCATCATGAGCGCGACGCTCGGCGTCTGGCTGCGCGAGCTCGAGCCCGACTGGTCGCTGGAGATGGTCGAGCGGCTCGACGGCGTGGCGCTGGAGAGCTCCAACGGCTGGAACAATGCCGGCACCGGCCACTCGGCGCTGGCCGAGCTGAACTACACGCCGGAGGATTCCAAGGGGAACATCCAGATCGGCAAGGCCGTCGAGATCAACGAGGCCTTCCAGGTCACGCGCCAGTTCATGGCCTGGCAGGTCCGGCAGGGCGTGCTGAAGAACCCGCGCAGCTTCATCAACTCGACCCCGCACATGAGCTTCGTCTGGGGCGACGACAACATCGAATACCTGCGCAAGCGCTACGAGGCGCTCAAGGCGAGCCCGCTCTTTGCCGGGATGGAATTCTCGACCGACCCCGAGCAGCTCAGGAAATGGGTCCCCCTGATGATGGCGGGGCGCGACCCGAAGCAGAAGGTCGCCGCCACTTGGTCGCCCCTCGGCACCGATTGCGAGTGGGGCGAGGTCACCCGCCAGTACATCGCCGCGCTGAAGAGCCGGCCGAAGTTCGACCTGCGCCTCTCGACCGAGGTCGAGAGCTTCGAGCGCAACGGGGACGGCGGCTGGCGCGTCACCTCGAAGAACCTGAAGGACGGCAGCCGGTCCACGGTCGATGCGAAGTTCGTGTTCATCGGCGCGGGCGGCGGCGCGCTGCACCTGCTGCAGGCCTCCGGCATCCCCGAGGCCGACGACTATGCCGGCTTCCCCGTCGGCGGCTCGTTCCTCGTCACCGAGAACCAGGACGTCGCCCTGCGCCACCTCGCCAAGGCCTACGGCAAGGCCTCGGTCGGCTCGCCGCCGATGTCGGTGCCGCACCTCGACACCCGCGTGCTCGACGGCAAGCGCGTGATCCTGTTCGGACCGTTCGCGACCTTCTCGACCAAGTTCCTGAAGGAGGGCTCGTATTTCGACCTGCTGACCTCGACCACCACCAGCAACGTCTGGCCGATGGTCCGCGTCGGCGTCGAGCAGTACCCGCTGATCGAGTACCTCGCCGGCCAGGTGATGCTCTCCGACGAGGACCGCTACCAGGCCCTGCGCGAATACTTCCCCGATGCCAGGAAGGACGAGTGGCGCCTCGTCCAGGCCGGTCAGCGGGTGCAGATCATCAAGCGCGACGCGGAGAAGGGCGGCGTCCTGAAGCTCGGCACCGAGGTGGTGGCGGCCAAGGACGGCAGCATCGCCGCCCTGCTCGGCGCCTCGCCGGGCGCCTCGACCGCCGCGCCGATCATGCTGAACGTGCTCGAAAAAGTGTTCGCCAAGAAGGTCGCGAGCCCGGAATGGCAGGCGAAGATCCGCGAGATCGTGCCGAGCTACGGGACCAAGCTGAACGGCGATCCGCAGCGGGTCTATCAGGAACTCGCCTATACCAGCGAGCACCTGCAGCTCACCCCGCCGCCGCAGATCGGCACCTCGGCCCAGGCTCCCGCCCCGGCCGAGATGGGAACGGTCAAGCCGGTCCCCGACATGGCGCCGTAAGGCGGTCGGGGCCGAAGCGGAACGTGATACGGTTTCCGGCTGATTGGTTCGGTTCAATCCCCACCACCGTCATTCCGGGGCGCTGATAAGCGAACCCGGAATCCACGACTGGGCTCGACGGCCGCTCAGCGACCCATCACGGGTGGATCCCGGGTTCCGCTCCGCGGCCCCGGGATGACGGCAGGCGGCGGTCGAAGGGATCAATCGAACATCGGCTCACGCCTCCGCGTCGGCCCCGTCCTCGATGTAGAGTTCCTCCAGCAGCACCTTGATCACCGCCACCAGCGGCAGGGCGAGGGCCACGCCCCACAGGCCGAACAGCACGCCGAACAGGAGCTGGCCGGCAAAGATCGTCGCCGCCGGCAGGTCGAGGGCGCGGCGCTGGATGAAGGGGGTGAGGCCGTAGCTCTCCGCCGTCTGCACCGCGAGGTAGACGCCGAGCGCCCCGAGCAGCCCGTTCAGCCCCGAGGCGAGGCTGCTCAGCACGATCACCACGCCCGCGATCAGCGGCCCGATGGTCGGCACGAAGGCGAGCAGGCCCGCCTGGAGCCCGAGGATCAGCGCGCCGCCGATGCCGAGGAAGGACAGCCCCGCCCAGGTCAGCAGGAAGATCGCCGCCATGGTCACGAGCTGCCCGAACAGCCAGTGGCGCAGGGTCTCGCCCGACCCGTCGAGGACGCGCGCGCTCTTTTCGCGGTGGCGCGGAGGCACGAGCCGCAGGGCGCCGTCGCGGTAGCTCTTCGGATCGGCGGCGATGGCGATCCCGAGGAAGACGATGACGAGGACGTTGCCGAGCGCGTTGAACAGCGCGATCACCACGGTCGTCGCCGGGCCGAGCACGTTGCCCGCATCCGACAGGAGCGAGCCGGGGCTCTTGAGGGCGCCCGAGGCGAGGCCGGCCAGACCGCCCTCCTTGCGCTCCGATCTGTCCTTGCCCTCGCCGGACTCTTTGCCGGCTTCCTGGCCGGCCCCATGACCGGATCCTTGGCTCGCTCCTTGGCCGGAGCCCTGGGTCGCCGGGGCGGCCTGCGAGAGGTCGATCTCGATGCCGCGCTCCTTCAGCCAGTCGCGCACGGTCTCCGATTGCTGGCGCACCGTGGTGCCGAGGTCACGCGCCTGGCTCGCCAGGGTGGCGCCGCCGAAGGCGGAGAGCCCGATGGCCAGCGCCCCGAGCACGAGGCAGGCGAGCGCGAGGCGCCAGCCCCGCCCGATCGGCAGGACGTGGCCGAGACCGCGGGTCAGCCCGTCGAGGAAGACGGCGAACAGGATGCCGGAGAAGATCAGCAGCAGCGTCGCCGACGCGGTCCAGGCGAGCCAGAGCGCGGCGGCGAAGGCGACGACCGCGATGCCCGCGGCCGCGAGGCGGCGCGCGCCCGGCGGGCTGGATGAGGAAGCCGTCATGAGGTCGGGGTCCGTTCGCGGGTTTCGGGGCCGGCTGGGCCCGGGGCGATCAACGGCCGTCAGGCCCAGGCTTCGGCGGCCGCGGCGTCGGCCTCCGTCGCCTCGACCCAGCCGCCGGTGGTGCCGTCGACGAGGTGCTCGCGCTTCCAGAAGGGGGCGCGGGTCTTGAGGTAGTCCATCAGGAAGTCGGCCGCGGCGAAGGCGGCCTTGCGGTGGGGCGAGGCGGCGACGACGAGGACGATGCCCTCGCCCGGCCGCACCCGTCCGTGGCGGTGGATCACCCGCAGGGCCTGGACCGGCCAGCGGGCGCGCGCCTCCTCCACCACCCGGGCGATCTCGGCCTCGGCCATGCCGGGATAGTGCTCCAGTTCCAGCGCGGCGAGCCGGCCCGCCTCGTCGCGGCACAGGCCGGAGAAGGTCACGACCGCCCCCGCCCGCCCGGCCAGGTCCGCCTCGATCCGGGCGATCTCGGCGGCGGTGTCGAAGGGCTCGGACTGGATGCTGACCGTCATGACCGCCTCGTCGGGAACGCGTACACGGCGTGGACGGACCTGCCCGAGCGTTTTCGCGCAAGCCCGTTACCCCATTTGCCCGTGGGCCTATATGGCTCAAGGATAGGACCGCGCCACCGGCGCCGTTTCGAAGAACAGCGAGCCGCGACGTGACGCCCGACCTGATCCTGCCCTACGAGGGCATCCTGCCCGTCTTCGCCAGCCGCCCCGTCTGGTGCGGGCGCGCCAGCACCGTGATCGGCACCGCCACCCTCGGATCCCAGGCCTGGCTCGGCGACGACAGCGTGATCCGCAGCGACGGCCAGCCGATCACCGCGGGCGACCGCTTCTGGCTCGGCGCGCGCTCCACCGTCCACATCGCCACCGAATCGCTGCCGACCCGGATCGGCGACCGAGTCACGGTCGGCCGCAACGCGGTGGTGCATGCCTGCACCGTCGGCTCGGACGTGGTGATCGAGGACGACGCGATCATCCTCGACGGCGCCACCGTCGGCGACACCGTGCTGATCGAGGCGGGCGCCACGATCTTCCCCCGCTCGACCCTCGAGAGCGGCTTCGCCTATGGCGGCAACCCGGCCAAGCGCCTGCGCCCGGTGACGCCGGAGGAACTGGCCGAGCGGGCCGAGCGCCTGCGCGAGGCCGCCGGCGAGACGGCGAGCCCGCCCGCGCCGGCCGAGCCGCCGGAGACCGACGAGAGCGTGTTCGTGGCCCGCACCGCCCGGCTCTCCGGGCGCATCGCGCTGGGTGCGGGCGTGACGGTGCTGTTCTCCTGCGAACTCTCGGCGGACGTCGGGCCGATCGTGGTCGGCGCCGACACCAACATCCAGGACAACACCGTGATCCGCAGCCGCGGCGAGGGCGTGGTGATCGGGCGCGACACCACCATCGGCCACAACGTGCGCATGGCCGATTGCCGGATCGGCGCCCGCTCCCTCATCGGCATCGGCTCGGTGCTGGCGCCGGGCACGGTGGTGGCCGACGACGTGATGCTGGCCGGCGGCTCGACCACCGATCCGGGCCAGCTCCTGGAGGGCGGCCATCTCTGGGGCGGTCGGCCCGCGCGCATCCTCGGCACGCTCGATCCGAAGAAGCGCGCGCTGATGGCGCATATCGTGGAGGGCTATTGCCGGCACGGGCGCGAGTACCGGCTGCTGCAGGCGCAGGAGGGGTGAGGCGACCCACCCCCTTGGCCACGCACTTGGCCACGCACTTGGCCAACCCCTTGGCCACGCACCATCCCCGGAGATCGACGTCACGATGATGAGCCGTCTCTCGATGCTGACGCTGGGCGGCCGGCGGCGGTTCGACGATCTCAGCGAGCAGGAGATCCTGGCGCTGGCGATCGGGTCGGAGGAGGAGGACGGCCAGATCTACCGCGCCTACGCGGCACGCCTGCGCGCCGACTATCCCCATTCGGCCGCCCTGTTCGACGCGATGGCGGGGGCCGAGGACGAGCACCGCCGCCGCCTGATCGCGCGCTACCAGCAGCGCTTCGGCGATTTCGTCATCCCGATCCGGCGCGAGCACATCGCCGGCTACTACACCCGCAAGCCGGTCTGGCTGATGCGCCATCTCGGGCTCGACCGCGTCCGCGAGGAGGCCGCCGCGATGGAGCGGCAGGCGCGCGACTTCTACCTCGCCGCCGCCCGGCGCTCGACCGACGCCGACACCCGCCGCCTGCTCGGCGACCTCGCCGCGGCGGAGAGCGCGCACGAGCGGACGGCCGAGGCGCTGAGCGAGGAGCATCTCGGCGGACCCGTCCGCGACGAGGAGGACGCGGTCGCCCACCGCCAGTTCGTCCTGACCTGGGTCCAGCCGGGGCTCGCCGGGCTGATGGACGGCTCGGTCTCGACGCTCGCGCCGATCTTCGCCACCGCCTTCGCCACCCAGAACCCGTGGACGACCTTCCTCGTCGGCCTCTCGGCCTCGCTCGGCGCCGGCATCTCGATGGGCTTCACCGAGGCCGCCCACGACGACGGCAAGATCTCCGGGCGCGGCTCGCCGCTCAAGCGCGGCCTCGCCTCCGGCGTGATGACGGCGGTGGGCGGCCTCGGCCACGCGCTGCCCTACCTGATCCCGAACTTCTGGCTGGCGACGAGCATCGCCTTCGCCGTGGTCTTCGTCGAGCTCTGGGCCATCGTCTGGATCCAGAACCGCTACATGGAGACGCCCTTCCTGCGGGCCGCCTTCCAGATCGTGCTCGGCGGCTCCCTCGTGCTGGCGACCGGCATCCTCATCGGCGGCGCCTGAGGCACCGGCCGGCCTACCCGCAGGCGATCTGGTCGCAGCGCCGCATCGCCCCGATCATCTTCGCCAGCGACTTCACGCCGGGATGGCCGAGCACGCCGGTGTTGCCGAGCACGTAGGAGGGCGTCGCGGTGAGCCCGAGATTGGCCGCGACGGTCATGTGCGCGCGCATCGCCTCACGCACGGCGTCGCTGTCGGCGATCTGTTCGAGCTCGGCCCGCGGCACGCCGGTCTTGGCGCCGATCTCGAGGGCCTTGAGCCCGTCGATCTGGCCCTTGGTCGCCAGCAGCTGGCCGTAGAAGGCGAAGGCCGCCGCCGAGCCGAGCTTGCGCTGGACCGCCAGCGAGACCTTGGCGGCCTGGGCCGACATCGGCGACAGGATCGGGTTGTGGACGAGGCCGATCCGCAAGGCCGGATCGCTGGCCGCGAGCGCGGTGACGTCGGCGGCGGCCTTGCGGCACCAGGGACAGTTGTAGTCGAAGAACTCGTAGAGGGTCACCTCGGCCTCGCGCGGCCCGACATAGGTGACGCCCCGCAGTTCCTGGATCTGCCCGGTGATCTCGCCGGGCAGCCGCATGTTGGCGACCGGCCGGCCCTCGTCGTTCTCGACCTTGAAGGTCTGGCCGTAGCTCTGCGCGGCGGCGGGGCCGGCGATCGCGAGGCCGAGCGAGGAGGCGAGGAAGCGGCGGCGGGAGAGGGACATCGGCAACGGACCAGCGGAGGGTGAGGCGGGCCGAGGATAGGGTCAAGAATGGTTTAAGTTCGACTTCCGGCGACGCGATCCGATGGACAGGCACGAGGTCTTGCGTTGGACTATTCGGCGGTCCAGATTTGCTTCAACCTCGTCGCGTGAGGGACTCGGGCGATGCACGTCTCGGTGACGGACGCCAAGGGACAGCTGACCGACTTGGTCCGGCGCGCCGAAGCGGGCGAGGAAATCATCCCGACGCGGCACGGCCATGCCGCCGTCCGCCTTGAGCCGGTCAGGACCGTGCCGGATCGAGCGGCACGCCGGGCCATACTGGACGCGATCAGGACGTCCGTGGCGGCAAAGCCGTCGGCGGGACCGAGCGCGGAGCGCAGTCAGGATTTCCTCTACGGCGCCCCGGAATGACGGTGCAGGCTGTACCGAACCAATCAACCGGAATCCGCATGACAGGCATCCAGATCGGTTCGTGGACGGCAGCCTGCGGCCGGGTTCCTTGCGCCTTGCGAGGCGCATGCATGCTCAGGTGAGCACGTCCAGGCCGTGCTTTCGCACCACCGTCAGGAGCTTCAGGGCCATGCCGCTCGGGCGCTTGGCACCGGTCTCCCACTTCTCGATCGTGCTCTCGCTGGTGTTGAGATAGCGGGCGAAGACCGGCTGGCTGACCTTGTTGGCCTCGCGGATCTGCTTGATCTGGGCCGGCTCGATCGCGTCCGGCACGACCAAGTGGCGCGCATCGAAGTCGCGCATGGTGGCCTTGTCCAGCGCTCCGACCTTGTGCAGCATGACCGCCGAGGCGTGAATCGCCTCGGAGACGTCACTCCTGTACTTACGCTTTGCCGTCATTGCAGATTTCCAGCAGATCCTTGTCAGACACGAGCCTGTCGATTTGCGCTCGATTCAGAGAGGCGTAAGCTTTCGCGAGCAGCTTGAAATCCCTTAGCTCATCGTCATCGATATTATCGCGATCCTTCTTGGCGAAGAGGTATTCGTACACCCAGTGTCGTCCGCTTGGCCCGCCATGACCTCACGAAGAGCCTGACAAAGCTCAGCATCTCCTATGCGTGCCTTGCGGGCGGACCGGGCAAAGACGGCGGTCTTGAAGGCTCGCAGGCGTGTCTCGTCAGAAGGCGGCATCCAAACGACAAGATAGCACCTGGTGCCATCCCCACAAGGGGCGTTCCTGTCTTCGGATCTCTCAAACGGCTTCCGGTTGATCACCTCGGGTTTCGCGCCACCCCGTCATCGCGAGGCGGAGCCGAAGCGATCCAGGGCGCGACGTCTCCGGAAGGGTCGCGCCCTGGATTGCCACGGCTTCGCCTCGCAAGGACGCAGGAGAGACCGAAGCAATCAAGCGGAAACCGGTATCATGCGTAGGGGGCGGTGCCCCTCGTCCTGGGGTGGCGGCCTCGAAGGATCCTCCGAGGCCGTTCGCGCGGCATCTCAGGATGAGAAGCGATTTGGGATCACCTCCGCATCCCGATCCTCACGCGGCCTCCGCCGTCGCCGCCCGCTCCCGCGCGAGCTTCGTCACGCTCACCTGATCGATCTTGCCGGTGCCGAGCATCGGCAGCGCCTCGACGACGACGACCTCGGCGGGGATGGCGACATCGGCCGCGCCCCGGCCCTTGGCGTGGCTCTGGTAGGCGGCCCGGGTCGCGCCCTGGGCTTGCGTGAACAGGATCAGGCGCTCGCCCTTGCGGGCATCGGGCACGGCGGCCACCGCGCTCGGGGCGTCGGGCCAGAGTTCGGCGGCCAAAGCCTCGACGCTCGCCAGCGAGACCATCTCGCCCGCGATCTTGGCGAAGCGCTTGGCCCGGCCCTTGATCGTCACGAAGCCGTCGGCGTCGAGGGCGACGATGTCGCCGGTGTCGTACCAGCCGTCCGCGGGCGGCTCGAGCACGCCGGGATTCTCCGCCCGCAGGTAGCCGAGCATGATGTTGGGGCCGCGCACCACGAGGCGCCCGCCCTCCTCGATGCCGGGCACCGGGTCGAGGCGCGATTCGATCCCCGGCAGCAGCCGGCCGACCGTGCCGAAGCGGTTGAACATCGGCGTGTTGAGGGCGAGCACCGGGCCGCACTCGGTGACGCCGTAGCCCTCCAGGATGCGCAGGCCGAACTTTTCCGCCCAGGTCTTGCGGGTCGCCTGCTTCACCGGCTCGGCCCCGGCCACGACGTAGCGGAGGCTCCGCAGGTCGTAGGAATGCGCCATCTTCGCGTAGCCGGTGAGGAAGGTGTCGGTGCCGAACAGGACCGTGGCGTTGGTGCCGTAGATGAGTTCGGGCACGATCCGGTAGTGCAGCGGCGAGGGGTAGAGGTAGACCGGCACGCCCGAGATCAGCGGCAGCACCAGCCCCGCCGTCAGCCCGAAGGCGTGGAACACGGGCAGCACGTTGAACACCCTGTCGCGCGGCCCGAAATCGATGCGGGCGGCGACCTGCGCGGTGTTGGCGAGCATCGCCCGGTTGGGGAGCACCACGCCCTTCGGCGTGCCCTCGCTGCCCGAGGTGAACAGGATCGCCGCCGGGTCGCCGCCCTGACGCGCGACGAGCGGCCGGCGGGGGCTCAACAAGCCGCGGACCTTGTCGCCGGTGGTGACGCCGGCCCGCACGTCCTCCAGGTAGATCAGGCGGATCGTCGCCTGAATGCCCTCGATCAGGGTGCCGAGGCGTCCCTTCTCGATGAAGGCGCGGGAGGTGAGGATGGTGTCGACCTGTGCCGCCCGGCAGGCCGAGAGCACCGCGGCGGGGCCGGCGGAGAAGTTGATCATCGCCGGCACCCGGCCGGCGCTGGCGAGCGCGAAGAACGTCACCGCCGCGCCGTTGGCGTTGGGCAGCATCAGCCCGACCGGCTTCGCCGGATCCGGCAGCAGCGCCTGGAGCTTCCGGCCCAGGATGTTGGCGCCCATCACGAGGCGCGCATAGCTCATCGTGCCGGTCACCGGGTCTTCGAGGGCCGTGCGCCGCCAGCCGTGGAGCCGGCCCGCCTCGATCAGCGCGGAGAAGACGCCGCGCTCGATGTCGGCGGTCTCGAAGACGAGGTCCGACATGATGTCGTAGAGCGCCGCGCCCGCGGCCCGGCGGCGGTTCTTGCCCTTGAGCTCCGGATCGACGTGGAGGCGGACCGGCGGCATGATCGTCACCGTCACCTTCGGCCACCACGCCCGGCGCACCTGATCGCGCTTCAGGCGCGAGAACACCGTGCGCTCGGGCCCGTCGATCTTCACCGGCACGACCATGGCGCCGGACTTGTCGGCGATGAGGCCCGCCCCGTCATAGACCTTCATCAGGCTGCCCGTGACGGTGAGCCGGCCCTCGGGGAAGATGATCAGCGTCTCGCCGCTCCTGACCGCGTTGATCAGGGTGCGGGTGGCCAGCGGCCGCGTCGGGTCGAGCGGCATCGCCTTCGTCACCTTGAGGAACGGCTTCACCCACCAGCGCTGGGCGATGCCGTGGTCGATGGCGAAGACCGGCTCCTTGTCGAGGAGCGAGAGCGCCAGCGGCGCGTCGAGGAAGGAGACGTGGTTGAGGGCGACGATGGCGTTCGGGCCGGCCTTCTCGACGTTCTCCAGGCCCTTCACCTCCAGGCGGTAGAAGGCGCGGAACAGGATCGAGAGGGCGTCGCGGAGGGGGTTGGTCGGCAGGGTCACGAGGATCACCGCGCCGACGATCAGGTTGAGCACCGCCACGAGGCCGAGGAGCTGGGCCATGCTGAGCCCCAGGCCCTGCAGCACGGCGAGCGCGAGCGTCCCGCCGACCATGAAGGCGGCGGTGAGCACGTTGACCGCGCCGATGACCCGGGCGCGCTTGGCCTTCTCGGTCCAGGCCTGCACCGCGGCGAACGAGGGCACGACGTAGAGGCCGCCGGCGACCGCCAGACCGAAGAAGTCGGCGGCGATGCGCAGGCCGTGGCCGCTGGCGATGAAATCGAAGGCGCCGACGGGCTCGCCCGCGGGCGGGGGCAGGTGCGAGACGGTCCAGGCGAGGTCGAGGCCGAACAGGCCCATCAGCACCGCGCCGACGGGGGTGGGCAGCAGCACGATGCGCCCGCTCGCCAGCCACGAGGCGAGGCCGGAGCCGACCGCGATGCCGACGGAGAAGATCGCGAGCAGGGTGGTGGCGACGATCTCGGTGCCGTTGAGCGTCTGGCGCACGAGCACGGGCAGCAGCGAGAGGACGACGACGCCCACGAGCCAGAACCAGCTCACGATCACCGAGCCGCGCCACAGCCGCGTGTCGGACCACAGGTCGCGCAGGAGCGCGGCGGTGGAGCGGGCGACGTTGCGGTCGACGTGGAGCTCCGGCGCGCCCTCGCCGGTGGCCGGGATCATCCGGGCGGCGAGCCAGCACAGGACCGCCATGCCCATCAGCCCGGCGCTCAAGCCCAGCGCGTGGCCGCCCATCGCCATGGCGAGCCCCGCGGTGATGGTGCCGAGCAGGATGGCGAGGAAGGTCGCGGCCTCGACCAGCGCGTTGCCGGCGGTCAGCTCCTCGCGCTTCAGGTGGTCGGGCAGGATGCCGTACTTGATCGGCCCGAACAGCGCCGCGATGATCCCGAACAGGCCGAGCGCCCCGAACAGCAGCGGCACCGAGTGCAGCCAGAAGCCGAGCACCGAGAGCAGGGCCGCGAAGATCTCCGCGAATTTCAGCCGCTTGGCCAGCAGCGCCTTGTCGTAGCGGTCGGCGAGCTGCCCGCCGAGGCCCGACAGGATGAAGAACGGGCCGATGAACACGGCGCTGGCCAGCGTCACCAGCACCCCGCCCGAACTCTCGCCCCGGGCGCTCACCTGGAACAGGATCAGCAGGGCGAGCGCGTTCTTGAGGAAATTGTCGTTGAAGGCGGAGAAGAACTGGCACCAGAACAGCGGCGCGAAGCGTCGCGTCGTCATCAATGTGCGGAACATCGTGGTCTCTCCCGGCTCCCGGCATGACTGCCTGCCGACGGCGTAGGCGTCAAATCCGTGTTTTGCACGATGTTCAAATTAGACCGGGCCGAACACCGTACAAGCCCTATTTTGAACGTCGTGCAATTGACCCCGATGCCGGGTGCGGGCACGCACGCCGACGGGCGACATCGACAGGTGAGGAGCGGCCTTGGCAGGCAACATGGCGGGCAAGTCGCGCGGCAGCGGCCCGAGGGGCGAGCACGACCGCGAGGGCTTCATCGCTCTCGTCGCGGGCACGGCGGAGAGCCTCGTGCGCAACGAGGGGTTTCGCGCGCTCGGCATGCGGCGGCTGGCGGCGGCGATCGGCTACGCGCCGAACTCGATCTACAACGCGGTGGGCGACCTCGATCAGGTGGTGCTGCGGGTCAATGCCCGCACGCTGGCCCGGCTGCACGCGGCTCTGCGCGCCGTGATCGACCCGGACCGGCCGCCGCGGGAGAACGCCCTGGCGCTCGCCGACGCCTACCTCGTCTTCGTCGCCGCCGACCCGCGGGTCTGGAGCCTGCTGTTCGAGCACCTCGCCGCGCCGGACCAGCCGTTTCCCGACTGGTACGCCGCCGCCCTGGCCGAGCCGGTCGGCCTCGTCGATGCGGCGCTGGCGCCGCTGATCGCCGAACCGGACGAGCGCCGCCGGGCGGTCGCCGCCCTCTGGGCCGCCCTGCACGGGCTCGCCTCGCTCTCGACCTCGCGCAAGCTCGCCGTGCTCACCCCCGACCCGCCGCGGGACCTGGCGCGGCTGCTGGTGGGACGGTTTTTGGGGTGAGCTGCTTTCCAACCCTCTCCCGCAGAGGGGAGAGGGAGAAGCGCACACCATTCGCCTCCAGCAGTCCGAAAACCCCGCTATAGAGCCCGCAACCGTCACCGCCGCCCGGACTCTTCGATGACCCACCCCTCCGTCCCGACCCTGCGCCATTTCGAAGAGGTGGCCGAGCGCTACGACCTGATCCTGTGCGACGTCTGGGGCGTGCTGCACGACGGGACCCGCGGCCACGCCGCGGCGGGCGAGGCGCTGATCCGCTTCCGCGGGCTGCCGGGCCCGCGCCCGCGCCGGGTGATCCTGGTCTCGAACGCGCCCCGACCCTGGCAGGGCGTGCAGAAGATCCTCGACGGCTACGGCGTCCCGCGGGAGGCCTACGACGCGATCCTCACCTCCGGCGACCTGACCCGGCGGCTGATCGCCGAGCATCCGGGCGAGCGCGTGTACCATCTCGGCCCCGAGCGCGATGCGCCGGTCTTCGATGGGCTCGACCTCACCCTGGCCCCGGCGGAGGAGGCGCAGCGCGTCGTCTGCACCGGCCTGTTCGACGACTATACCGAGACGGCGGAGGATTACCGCGACGCGCTGGCCGCGTTCCGCGCCCGCGACGTGCCGATGATCTGCGCCAATCCCGATCTCGTGGTCGAGCGCGACAGGAAGCTGATCCCCTGCGCCGGCCTGATCGCCCAGGCCTACGAGGCCCTCGGCGGCGCGGTCGTCTACGCGGGCAAGCCCTACCGGCCGGTCTACGAGACGGCGCTCGCCATGGCCGGCGAACTCGATCGCGGGCCGGCGCCGGAGGTGAGCCGCACGGTGGCGGTCGGCGACGCGATCCGCACCGACATCGCCGGCGCCGCCGGCTACGGCATCCCCTCGATCCTGGTAGCCCGCGGCATCCACGCGGAGGAACTCGGCGTGACGGCCGAGCACCACAGCCTCGGCGACATCGCGGAATGGCTCGCGGCGCAGCCGGTCCGGCCCGACGCGGTGATCGAGCGGCTGGTCTGGTAGGCGCGGGCGGCGCGGCCGTTACGCAATCCGATCCGCCGGGAAATACCTCTCCAATGCCTCTCCCCGGTCGCCAACCGGTGACGCGATTGCTATGGGGGCCGAAACCAAGCTGGATCCGAAACGATGACGAGACCGGAGGCAGGGGGCCCGAGCGGGGCGGAGGCGTTGCGCCATGTGCGGCTGTCGGCGCATTTTTCCGCCTGCGGATACGTGCCCGCCTCGCCCCCCGTGCTGCAGCCGGTCGAGCCTTTCCTCGAACTCTCGGGCGAGGACATCCGGCGGCGCATCTTCGTGACGCAGGACGCGGCCGGGGCCGAATTGTGCCTGCGGCCGGAATTCACCATCCCGGTCTGCCGCCTGCACCAGGCGACGCGGCCGGGCGAGCGCGCCGATTACAGCTATCTCGGCCCCGTCTTTCGCGTGGCCGCGGGCGAGCCCGACGAGTTCGTCCAGGGCGGCATCGAGTCGATCGGGCGCACCGACACCCCGGCGGCGGATGCCGAGGTGCTGGGCCTCGCCCTTGAAGGGCTCGACCTGCTCGGGCGCGCCGACGTCGCGGTGCGGCTCGGCGATATGGGCCTGACCCACGCCTTCCTCGACGCCCTTCAGGTGCCGCCGGTCGCCAAGCGGAGGACCCTGCGGGCGATCGCCGCCGGGCGCTCCCTCGACGAGGTCGCCAACGCCGCGCAGACGGAAGACCGCCATGCCGGCCTGCTCGCCGCGATCCAGGGCCAGGATGCCGGCGCCGTGCGCGCCTTCGTCGAGGACGTGCTGTCGATCGCCGGGATCTCGCAGGTCGGCGGGCGCAGCGCCGGCGCCATCGCCGAGCGCTTCCTCGCCAAGGCCTCGGCCCAGGCGCAGGGCGGCGCCGGCCTCAACGCGGGCAACCGCGACCTGATCGAGCGCTACTGCGCGATCTCCGGCGATCCCGACGCGGCGGCGGCCGCGGTGCGGGCGCTCGCCCGCGAGGCGGGCCTGACCCACGAGGGATTGGCGGCGGCGCTCGCCCTGTTCGAGGAGCGCACCGGCTTCATGGCGGCGCGGGGCCTGGCCGTGGAGCGCTTCCGCTTCAGCGGCGGGTTCGCCCGCAACCTCGACTACTATACCGGCTTCATCTTCGAGGTGACGGGCTCGGCCGGCGGCCCGACGCTGGTCGGCGGCGGGCGCTACGACGGGCTGTTGCAGCAGCTCGGCAGCCCGGTGCCGCTGCCGGCGGTGGGCTGCGCGTTCTGGCTGTCGCGCTGCGCCGACGGAAGCGCGGACCGAAACGCCGGAGGAGTTGTCGCGTGACCGATTCACCCCTCGTTCTCGCCGTCCCCTCCAAGGGCCGGCTGCAGGAGAATGCCAGCGCCTTCTTCTCCCGCGCCGGGCTGAAGCTGGTGCAGAAGGCGGGCGGGCGCGAGTATCGCGGCACGCTCGCGGGGCTCCCCGGCGTCGAGGTGCGCTACCTCTCGGCCTCCGAGATCGCCGGCCAGCTCGCCAGCGGCGCCGCCCATCTCGGCGTCACCGGCGAGGATCTGATCCGCGAGATGCTGCCCGACCCCGGGGCAAGCGTCGAACTGCTCACGCCGCTCGGCTTCGGCCATGCCAGCGTGGTGGTCGCCGTGCCCCAGGCCTGGATCGATGTCCGCGCCATGAGCGACCTCGACGAGGTGGCGAGCGAGATGCGCCTGCGCCAGGGCCGGCGGATGCGCATCGCCACCAAGTACGTGAACCTGACCCGCCGCTTCTTCGCGGAAGCCGGGATCGCCGATTACCGCATCGTCGAGAGCCTGGGCGCCACCGAGGGGGCGCCGGCGGCGGGCTCGGCGGAGATCATCGTCGACATCACCACCACCGGCACCACGCTCGCGGCCAACGCCCTGAAGGTTCTGGACGACGGGGTGATGCTGCGCTCGGAGGCCAACCTCGTCGCCTCACTGAAGGCGCCCTGGGGCGAGACGGCCCGCGCCGGCCTGCGCACCGTGCTCGGCCGCATCGCCGCCGAGGAGCGCGCCCGCACCAGCCGCGAGGTCCGCGCGGCGCTGCCCGAGACGGGCGAGATCGATCTCGCCACCCTCGCCGGCCTGCACGAGGCGGAGCTGCCCTACGGCGCCCCGCGCGGCGCCGACGGCGAGATCGTGATGCGCTGCCCCGTGGACGCGGTGTTCGACCTCTCCGACGCCCTGGTGCAGGCCGGGGCGCGGGCGGTCACGGTGCGGCGGATCGACTACGCCTTCGCCGCGGAGAACCCGCTGGCGGAGCGGCTGCTGGCGCGGTTGTAAGAGACCGCGTCGCGAGAGACGGTCCGGTCATGGGATTTCCGAAGGGATCATCCCTTCGGCGGGTGTCGGGCAGAGCCCGACGGTTCTTCCCAGGGCTCCGCCCTGGACCCGCGAAGGGCTCGCCCTTCGAACCCCGGATTCCCGAGGTCCTACTGCCCGCCCTGCTTGGCGAATTCCGACAGGACACCCCGCAGCACCTTGAGCCGGCCCTCGTAGGCCGCGGTGAGGCAGGCGACGTCGGTGCCGCAGGCGCGGCGGTCCTTGAGCCACGCTTCCTGATCGTCCTGCATCTTGGTGCGGTTGCCCATCGGCAGCAGGTCCTTGAGGATGTCGAAGCGCACCGCCATCTCGACATCGAGGTCGTTGAGGGCGCGGGTGTCGCAGACCGTCTTCTCGTCCGGCGTCTCGGCCTTGGCGCAGGGAAAGCTCGCGGCCGCCGCCGGCAGGCTCAGGACGACGCTCAGGGCGAGGGCGAGGAAGGGCGTACGCATCGGACAGGCTCCATCGCGGGCAACGGCCACGCTTTGCCCTTCCAACGGCCTGCCCCCGCCCCGGTGCCGGCCGCGCAAGAAAGAATCAGCTCCAGGGCTTCACGATCGCGAGGATGACGATGCCGATCATCAGCAGCGTCGGCACCTCGTTGATCACCCGGTAGAAGCGCTGGCCGCGGGTGTTGCGGTCGGCGGCGAAGTCCTTGACCGTGCGCGAGAGGAAGCCGTGCATGCCGCTCATCGCCAGCACCAGGGCGAACTTCGCCTGGAGCCAGGGCGCGGCGTAGTAGCCGCTCTGCCACGCGAGCCAGAGCCCGAGGAGCCAGGTCACGATCATGGCCGGGGTCATGATCGCCTTGAGCAGGCGCCGCTCCATGACCTTGAAGGTCTCGGACTGCACCCGCGAGCCGGCGGGCAGGGCCGCGTGGTAGACGAACAGGCGCGGCAGGTAGAGCATCGCCGCCATCCAGGCGATCACCGCGATGACGTGGAACGCCTTGATCCAGGGGTACAGGGTCTCAAGCACCGGGTGAGGCACTCCGTATGGGGGATGCGGCGCGCAGGCGCGCCAGGACATGTCCGGTCAGAAGCGGGGCGAGGGGCAGCGCCGCATCGTCCGTCGTGCCGGCAAGCGGGAGCCAGCGGATCTCCTCGATCTCCGCCGCGCAGACCGGGATCAGGCCGGGGGCGGCCTCCTGCCGATAGACGATCGCCTCGACGATATGGCCGGGCTCGTTGGCGGCCTCCGCCTCGAACCGGCCGAGCCAAGCCGCCGTGCGGGGCTCGAAAGCGAGGGCAAGTTCCTCCTGGACTTCGCGGGCGAGGCAGGCGGCGTCGGTCTCGCCCGCCTCGAACTTGCCGCCGGGGAGCATGAAGCGGAGGCTGCCGCGCTTGCGCACCAGCAGCAACGCCTCGCCCGCCTCGTCCCGGCGGATCAGGGCCAGGGCCGCGACGCGGATGCGGCTCACCGGCCGGCCCTGAGCCGGGCCAGCATCCGCTCGACATGGGCGATCGGCGTCTGCGGGGTGATGCCGTGGCCGAGATTGAAGATGTGCGGCGTGCCGTCCGTCGCCGCCAGGATGGCGTCCACGGCCGCGTCCAGGGCCCGCCCGCCCTCGATCAGCGTCTCGGGGTGGAGGTTGCCCTGGGTGACCGTCGCGGCCGGCACACGGGCCCGCAGGGCGGCGAGATCGACCCCCCAATCGACGCCGACGGCGTCGGCCCCGGTCTCGGGAACGACGCGGGCATGGCCCTCGAGCCCTGAACCGCGGGCGAAGACGATGATTTTTGCGCCCGGCACCTGCGCCCGGATGCCCTCGATCATCCGGGCGATCGGCCTGAGGGAGAAGCGCGCGAGCGCGTCGCCGTCGGCGGTATCCGGCAGCACGCCGGCATGGGACTCGAAGATCTGCACCGCGTCGGCGCCGGCGCGGAGCTGGCGCACGAGGTACTCGGTCTGCACCGTCACCAGCCGGTCGAGCAGCGCGTCGAGCAGCGCCGGATCGGAGACCGCCAGCGCCCGCGCCGGGGCGAGGTCCGGCGTGCCGCGCCCGCCGATCATGTAGCTCGCCACCGTCCAGGGCGCGCCGCAGAAGCCGAGCAGCGTGGTCTCGTGCGGCAACGCCCCGCGGATCCGCTCCACCGCCTCGAAGACCGGGGCCAGATGCGAAAAGATCGCCGGGTCGCCGGCCTCGCGCAGGCGCTCGAACTGCGCCCGGCCCTCCAGCGCGTCGAGGCGCGGACCCTCGCCCTCGACGAAGCGCACGTCCTGGCCCAGCGCGTGGGGCACCACGAGGATGTCGGAGAACAGGATCGACGCCTCGAAGCCGAAGCGGCGGATCGGCTGGAGCGTCACCTCGGTGGCGAAGGCCGGGTTGTAGCAGAGGTCGAGGAAGGAGCCGGCCTCCGCCCGCGTCGCCCGGTATTCCGGCAGGTAGCGGCCGGCCTGGCGCATCATCCAGGCCGGGGGCGGGGCGATCGCCTCGCCCGACAGGACCCGCAGCACCGGCCTGTTGGCCGTCCTTGCCTCCGCCATTCGTCGAACCCGCTTCCTGCCCGGTTGCCTTCCGTGGCGAGGCCGGAGAGGTCGCGACCTCGCCATCCCCACCCCGGCCCTCTTCAAAGAAAGAGAGATTCTAGAATCTCTGTTTTTTCTCTTGGACGTTGGATCGTGATGCCGCAAGCGCGTCCACAGGCCCTCCCCACAGCCGCGGCGTTAATCACCTCTTAACGGATTGGCTCTAATCTCCACGATAGGCCAAGCTCAGCAGAGGCTTGCGTGGGGGTGCGTGCCCCGACGGCCCCCGCGGTCCCGGATTCTCCCATCCGGGCGAGTCCGGCGTCCGCGAAAGCACGTCATGTTGAGGGAGGAGTCGACGGTTTTCGGGACAACCCGCCGCCGTGCGGATTCCGAGCCGGCTTTTCCCCACTTGTCGACTCCCCGGACGCGGGCTGGGGACAAAGCGGCCGCAAACGTCGCGTCGAGCCCTGCAAGCCACTGAGATATCGCGTGATTCCGGGCGAAGGCGACAGAGTCCCTGCCGGCCGCGTCGCGGCCCGGACGGCTCCGACCCCGGCTCGCCCCGACGGGGAGGGGGCCGGGACCGTCATCGCGAGCGGCGGCCGAAGCGATCCGGACGCGCGACGGCGCCCTGTTCCAGCGTCCTGATCGCCTCCGACCCTGCGGCGATCGGCAATTCGCCATCGCCTTCGCGCGAAAACATGCTCTAAGCATCCCCGTGGGGCGGCTCGGCCGCTCGCAAGACCGATGCGTCACCGTAGAGACGGGCCGACGATGAGCCGCAGCTACTTCCATCTCCACCTCGTCTCGGATTCCACCGGCGAGACCCTGATCAATGTCGGACGCGCGGCGGCGGTGCAGTACGAGGGGATCTCGGCGATCGAGCACGTCTACCCGCTGGTGCGCTCCGGCGCGCAGCTCGAACGGGTGATCTCCGAGATCAAGGCGGCGCCGGGCCTCGTGCTCTACACCCTGGTCGGCCACGACCTCATCGAGCGCCTGGAGGAGGCCTGCCGCGAGACCGGCTCGCCGACGCTCAACGTGCTCCAGCCGGTCCACGCGCTGCTGCGCTCCTATCTCGGCGCGACCTCGACCGAGCGGCCCGGCGCCCAGCACATGCTCAACGCCGAGTACTTCAAGCGCATCGACGCGATGAACTTCACGCTCGCCCACGACGACGGCAACCTGCCGGACGACCTCGACGAGGCCGACGTGGTGCTGGTCGGCGTCAGCCGCACCTCGAAGACGCCGACCTCGATCTATCTCGCCAATCGCGGCCTCAAGACCGCCAACCTCCCCCTCGTGCCGTCGATGCCGCTGCCGCCGAGCTTCGACCGGGTCCGGAAGGCGCTGATCGTCGGGCTGATCGCCAGCCCCGAGCGGATCGTGCAGATCCGCCAGAACCGCCTGCTCAGCCTCAAGGCCGACGACAACTCCTCCTACGTCGATCGGGAATCGGTGGCCGACGAGATCGCCGCCTCGCGCCGGCTCTGCGCCAAGTACCGCTGGCCGACCATCGACGTGACCCGCCGCTCGATCGAGGAGACGGCGGCCGCGATCCTCGACCTCTACCGCGAGCACCGCCTCAAGTTCATCGCGACCTGAGGACGGGAGGATGGAAGACGCCGCCCTCGCCGCGGCCGACCTGCGCGAGACCGTTCAGGCCGGGCGGGGGCGCTGCACCGATCTCAGCCTGTCCTACCGGGACTGGGCGCAGCCGCCCGACCTCATGATCGGCGCGGTGACGCCGACGCTGCTGCGCGTCTACCACGAGCAGACCACCGTCCTCGGCACCAGCCTCTACGAGCTGCCGGGGGCGGAGGTGACGGCGGAGGGGGTCGTCCTCCTCGACGGCGTGTTCCAGTACGCCGCCCAGCTCAACATCTTCCCCGTCAATTTCGAGGGGCATTTCCGCGCCATCGCCGCGCGGCTGCCGGAGCTGCGCCGGGTGACGGTCGAGGAGCCCGCCGTGCTGCTGACCGGGATGGGCCACCAGATGTACGGCCACTGGCTGGTCGATTTCCTGCCCAAACTCTTCCTGCTTGACCGGGCCGGCCACGACATCGCCCGGCTCCGTTACCTCCTGCCCGCCGACACGCCGGATTTCGCCCGCGTCTGGCTCGGCCTCCTCGGGATCGGCGAGGACCGCCTCGTCGTCTACGATCCGGGAAGCGAATGCGTCGTCTGCCGCTCGCTCCTCGTGCCGACGGCTTTGCGCTTCGTCAGCCGCGCCTCGCCGCTGATGCGGCAGGCCCGCCGCTTCCTGCTCGACCGCGCGGCGCCCGGCCGGCGCTGGCGGCCCCGCTGGCGGATCGGCCGTCGCCGCGAGAAACCGGGGACGGAAAAGATCCTGATCGCCCGCTCGGACAATGCCGACACGCGCAACCGGCGCTCGCTCGCCGAGCGGGCGGCGTTCGAGGAGACGGCGCGTCTCCGCGGCTTCACCCGCGTCCGGCCGGAGCGTCTGAGCATCCCTGAGCAGATCGCCCTGTTCCGCTCCGCCGGCACGATCGTCGGGGAATACGGTTCGGGGCTGCACGGCTCGCTGTTCGCGGCCCCCGGCACCACCGTCGTGGCCCTGCGCGACAACGGGCTCGAACTCGGCTTCCTGCAGAGCTCGATCGACCACAGCCTCGGCCATGCCAGCGGCTACGTGATCGGCTCGGAGCGCTCGGAGGAGGGGTTCTTCTCCGTCGCGCCTCAGGATATCGACTTCCTGTTCGACTGGCTCGACTGGCGCGGCCTGCGCTGACGGAATTTTTTTCGACGTGACCGCTTCTGCCCTCTGGCTCGCCCCTGAGCCGCTCCTTCTCGCCTCGGCGAGCACCACCCGGCGCGATCTCCTGACCGGCGCGGGCCTGCCGGTGGAGACGGCGCCGGCGCGGATCGACGAGCGCGCCCTCGAAGCCGAGGGCGGCGCCCTGGCTCCGGCGGAGCTGGCGCGGCGTCTCGCCCGGGCCAAGGCGGCGGAGGTGGCGGCCCGCCATCCCGGCCGGATCGTGATCGGCGCCGACCAGGTGCTTGAATGCGAGGGCCGGATCTTCCACAAGCCCGCCGACCGCGCGGCGGCGCAGGCCCAGCTCGCCCGGCTTCAGGGCCGGACCCACGCGCTGCATTCGGCGGTCGCGATCCGGCGCGACGGAGCGGCCGAGGCCTTGGTCGAGCGGGATTTCGTCGAGCAGGATTTCGCGGAGCAGGATTTCGTGGAGACCGCGCGGCTGACCATGCGGCCCCTCGATGCCGGGGCCATCGACGCCTATCTGCGGCTCGCGGGCGCGGCGGTGACGACGTCGGTCGGCGCCTACCAGCTCGAGGGGCTCGGCATCCACCTGTTCGCGCGGGTCGAGGGCGACCATGCGACGATCCTCGGCCTGCCGCTGACGCCCCTTCTCGCACGGCTGCGGGGCATGGGCCTGCTGGCGTTCTGATACGGCGAGGGGCGATGGACGACCATCGGGGGCACGACCACGACCACGATCACGCCGGGCATGGGCACAGCCATGGTCACGGTCACGCACATGGGGGACACGGCCATGTCCACGCCCCCAAGGATTTCGGGCCGGCCTTCGCAATCGGCATCGCGCTGAATCTCGGCTTCGTCGTCGTCGAGGCGCTCTACGGCTGGCTGTCCAATTCCATGGCCCTGGTGGCCGATGCCGGCCACAACCTCTCCGACGTGCTCGGGCTCGTCGCTGCCTGGATCGCCGCGGTGCTGGTCAGGCGGGCGCCCTCGGCCCGCTTCACCTACGGCCTGCGCGGCTCCTCGATCCTCGCCGCCCTGTTCAACGCGGTGGTGCTTCTCGTGGCCACCGGCGGCATCATCGCCGAGGCGGTGCAGCGCGTCCTCGAACCGGCGCCGGTCGCCGGCACGACGGTGATGGTGGTGGCCGGGATCGGCATCCTCATCAACGGCTTCACCGCCTGGCTGTTCGCCTCGGGAGCGAAGGGCGACATCAACATCCGCGGCGCCTACCTGCACATGATGGCCGACGCGGCGGTCTCGGCCGGCGTGGTGCTCGTGGGCCTCGTCATCCTCACCACCGGCCTCGACTGGCTCGACCCGCTGGTGAGCCTCGTCATCGCCGTGCTCATCATCGTCGCCACCTGGGGCCTGCTGCGCGACAGCGTGGCGATGTCGCTCGCCGCGGTGCCGCCCGGCATCGACCCGGAGGCGGTGCGCGCCTGTCTGGCCGCCCGCCCCGGCGTGCGCGGGCTGCACGACCTGCACATCTGGCCGATGAGCACCACCGAGCCGGCGCTCACCGCCCACCTCGTCGTGGCGGACGGGGCGAACCACCGCCACTTCCTCAAGGAGACGGCGGACGAGCTGCGCGAGCGCTTCGGCATCGGCCACGCCACCCTCCAGATCGAGATCGAGGGGCAGACCGCCTGCACGCTGCCGAAGGGCTGCGTCGCGTGATGTCCCCCGACGTTTCAGGCGCAGCCGCCGGCAGGATTCCATGACAGCCAGGGCCTTCGTCGTCGGCCACCCGATCCGGCATTCCCGCTCGCCGCTGATCCACGGCCACTGGCTCGCCGAGCACGGGCTCGACGGCACCTACGAGCGCATCGACGTGGCGCCGGACGCGTTCGAGGCTTTCTTCCGCGGGTTGCCGGCTTCGGGCTTTGCCGGCGGCAACGTCACCATCCCGCACAAGGAGGCGGCGTTCCGCCTCGCCGACTCCCTGACCCCGCGGGCGAAGAAGATCGGGGCGGTGAACACGCTGATCGTCGAGGGCACCCATGTGCGCGGCGACAACACCGACGCGCCGGGCTTCATCGCCCATCTCGACCACAGTCTCGGCGAGGGTTGGCCCGAGCGGACCGGCGGGTCCGCCCTGGTGCTCGGCGCGGGCGGCGCGGCGCGGGCCATCGTCGTCGGGCTGGTGGAGCGCGGGCTCTCGGTCCGCGTCGCCAACCGCAGCCCCGAGCGGGCGCGGGCGCTCGCCGGACTCGATCCCGGCCGCGTCGCGGCGCTGGCCTGGGAGGACGTGCCGGGGGCACTGTCCGACACGGGGCTCCTCGTCAACACCACCTCGCTCGGCATGGCCGGACACCCGCCGCTCGACCTCGACCTCGCCCCGCTCCCGGACCGCGCGGCGGTGGCCGACATCGTCTACGTGCCGCTGGAGACGCCGCTGCTCGCCGCCGCGCGGGCGCGCGGGCTCGCGGCGGTCGACGGGCTCGGCATGCTGCTGCACCAGGCGGTGCCGGGCTTCGAGGCGTGGTTCGGCCTGCGCCCGCAGGTGACGCCGGCCCTGCGCGAAACAATCGTCGCGGACCTTCCCGCGACATGAGCGCGACGGACCAGCCCCGCCGCCCCGTGGTGCTCGGCCTCACCGGCTCGATCGGCATGGGCAAGTCGGCCACCGCCGCGATGTTCTCCGCCCGTGGCGTGCCGGTCCACGATTCGGACGCGGCGGTCCACGCCCTCTACGGGCCGGGGGGCGCGGCGGCGCGGGCGATCGGCGAAGCCTTTCCCGGCACCCTGACGCCGGAGGGCGGCGTCGACCGCCCGGCCCTGCGCGCGGCGGTGCTCGGGTATCCGGAACAACTCGCCCGCCTCGAAGCGATCGTGCACCCGCTGGTCCGCGACGAGAGCCGCGCCTTCCTCGCCCGCCACGCGGGGGCGGCGCTGGTCGTCCTCGACATCCCGCTCCTGTTCGAGACCGGCGCCGAGGCCCGCTGCGACGCCGTCCTCGTCGTCACCGCCCCGCCCGAGGTGCAGCGCGCCCGCGTGCTCGCCCGCCCCGGCATGACCGAGGAGGCGTTCGAGGCGATCCGCGCCAAGCAGATGCCGGATGCCGAGAAGCGCGCGCGGGCGGACTTTCTGATCGACACCAGCCGCGGGTTCGCGCACGCGGAAGGCGAGGTGGAGCGGATCGTCGAGGAACTGGTTCGCCGAGGCCCGTGAGGGAGCCATCATGTGAGGGAGCCATCATGGACGAGCTCACCTACCCGATCCTGGTCACGCCGCTCACTGCGGATGACGGGGGCGGGTTTGCCGCCACGGTGCCTGACCTGCCCGGATGCATGTCCGATGGCGAGACACCTGAGGAAGCACTTCGGAACGTCCGCGAGGTGATCGATGCCTGGATCGCGATGGCGCGCAAATTCAGCCACGCCGTTCCATAGATCACGTCAGGGGTTGGACTGCTCTGAAGGAGCCGCTGGTTTTTCACTCGCACGGGCCTGTCGGATGCGGAGGCCGCCGCCGTCGCTCTGATCTGACAAGCCGGAGCGCCTCTCCTTCCCCCGCAAGGGGGGAGGGGACAGGCGGATGACCTTTTCGGACGTTCGCATGGGGTCGGACTGACCGTCCCTTCCACGGGGCCGGTTAACGCATCCTTCGCTGTCCGGTAGGAGGCTGTGCCTTCGCTTGGAACCCAAAAAATGCTGCGCGAGATCGTCCTCGATACCGAGACCACCGGCACGGACGCGAGGAACGGCGACCGGCTGATCGAGATCGGCTGCGTCGAGCTGATCAACCACGTCCAGACCGGCAAATTCTACCACCAGCTCATCAACCCGCAGCGGGCGGTGTCCGAGGGGGCGTTCGCGGTCCACGGCATTTCGGACGCGATGCTCGCCGACAAGCCGGTCTTCGCCGACGTGGTCGATGCCTTCGTCGCCTTCTGCGGCGATGCGCGGCTGGTGATCCACAACGCGCCCTTCGACGTCGGCTTCCTCAACATGGAGTTCGCCCGGCTCGGGCCCGCCGCCCCGAAGGCGATCCCGCTGGAGGACGTGGTCGACACCCTGCTCCTCGCCCGCCGCAAGCATCCGGGCGCGGCCAACAACCTCGACGCCCTGTGCAACCGCTACGGCGTCGACACGACCCGCCGCGTCAAGCACGGCGCGCTGCTCGACGCGCAGATCCTGGCCGAGGTCTATGTCGAGCTGCTGGGCGGCAAGCAGACCAGCCTGGGGCTCAGCATCGCCGAGCCGGTCGAGAGCGTGGCGCGCGCGGCGGCGGCCGATTCGGGTCCGGCCGGGCCCCGGCCGATGCGCAGCCGGCTCACCGAGGCGGAGCGCCTGCGGCATGGCAGCTTTGTCGAGAGCCTCGGAACAAACGCCGTCTGGCGGGAATACCTGGAACCGTGAGCCGGCGGCCGTATCGGCCGTTCCGGTTAAGTCCCTCTCCGGACGCCCTCTTCGGCGGCGCATGACCCGCTGCGCCGGCTCAGGCGCCGGCCGACATCCATCGGAGCCAAGTCGCGTTATTGCTGCAATGCAAAAAGTTTCATCTTGCGGCGCAGCATGAGCGTTCCCATACCATCCCCATGGATGGCGCAGGGATGGGCGCGATGATGGATCTGATGGAGGAGAGCCGCCCGGACACCCCGCTCGCGCTGCGCGGCGGGACGCGGTCCGGCGACCACGAGAAGATCACGGTCAATCTCGGCTTCGTCGATCTCGGGCATGTCGATCTGCTCGTCTCGGAGGGCGTCTACGCCAACCGCAGCGACTTCATCCGCACGGCGATCCGCAACCAGATCGAGCGGCACGCCGACATCACCCGCCAATCGGTCGCCCGCAACCCGATCGAGGTCGGCCTGCGCCGCTACGGCCGGGCCGAGCTGGAATCGGCGCGGGCGGCGGGCACCCGGCTCGACATCCGCGTCCTCGGCCTCGCCGTGATCGCCGACGACGTTCCCGCCGACCTCGCCAGCGCCGCGATCGCCTCGATCGAAGTGCTCGGCAGCCTCCAGGCGAGCCCCGCCGTGAAGCGGGTGCTGGCCGACCGCCTGCTCTGAACCCCCGAAGACATCCCCTCCCTCGTGACCCGCGGCGCGCGCCCGCGCCCGTCGCCGACCCGGAAAGCGAGACCCGCATGACCGACCGTCCCAACGCCTTCTTCACCGACATGACCGAGGCGACCCGCCTGACCCGGGCCGGACGGCTCGGCGAGGCGACCGCCCTGATCCAGCGCAGCCTCGGTGCGGCGGGCCTGTCCCCCGGCGGGCCGCAGAAGGCCGACGCCGCGGCCGCCCCGCACGGGACGCCGCGGCTCGAGGGTCCGGCGGCCCGGCTCGACGCCGAGACGGATCGCGAGGCGGGCCACACGGCGCTGATCCCGGAGCGGCTTCGCGAGAACATCGACCAGATGATGCAGGGCCTGCGCACGCTCGCCCCCTCTCTCCGGGGGCTGGTGAACGGGGGCCTGCACGCGCCGGGACCCGGTCACATCGGACCCGAGGGCGTCGAGCCGGAGGACGGCCAGTTCGTCGCCCGGAGCTTCTCCAACGCGGCCGGCGCGCGGGACTACAAGCTGTTCATCCCGAGCCCCCGGAGCGGGCGCCGCCCGCTCCTCGTGATGCTGCACGGCTGCACGCAGACGCCCGACGACTTCGCCGCGGGCACGCGCATGAACGCGCTGGCCGAGGAGGAGGGGCTCTACGTCGTCTATCCCCGCCAATCGAGCCGGGCCAACGCGCAACGGTGCTGGAACTGGTTCGAGCCCGGCGACCAGGGCCGGGAGATGGGCGAGGCCGGCATCATCGCGGGGCTCGTCCGCGCGGTCTGCGCCGAGCACCCGATCGACCGCTCGCGCATCTACATCGCCGGGCTCTCGGCGGGCGGGGCGGCGGCGGCCAACATCGCCCGGGCCTATCCCGACCTGTTCGCGGGGCTCGGCGTGCATTCGGGCCTCGCCGCGGGCTGCGCCCGCGACCTACCCTCGGCGCTCTCGGCGATGCGCGTCGGCGCGCCCGGCGCGGCGGAGCCCGGCGGCGCGGCCGGCTTCGGCGCCGGATCGGTGACGCAGCGCCTGCGGGTGCCGACCATCGTCTTCCACGGCGAGGGCGACGGCACCGTCCACCCCCGCAACGCCGAGGCCGTGCTGGCGCAGGCCGGCGTCGAGGCGCTGACGCCGCGGCGGGAGAGCGGGACCGGGGGCGGCCACAGCTACACCCGCACCCGCTACGCCGACGAGGCGGGCCGGGTGCAGGTCGAGGCGTGGTCGGTGCAGGGCGCGGGCCACGCCTGGTCCGGCGGCAGCCCGGAGGGCAGCTACACCGACGCGAGCGGGCCGGACGCCTCGCGGGCGATGCTCGACTTCTTCCTCGGCCACAGCCTGCCGGGTTCGCGGGGCTGACACGGCTTCCGCCTGATCAGAGCGGAAGCCGGATCAGCGAGCCCGCACGGCGCTTGAGCGAAGCCGACCTCCGCCATCCCGCAGGGATCGATCGGATGTCGATGACTCCTCAGCGCGGGGCCAGGGCCGCCGCGAGGCCGTCGGGATAGAGGGCGACGCCGTCCGGCAGGGCATCCGGACGGCGCCAGCGCGCGGTGCAGGCCGTGCCGTCGTCCTCGCTGAACCGGATCACGTCGCGGTCGTAGAGGACCGCGTCGTGCAGGCGGATGTCGGCGGCGAACACGATCTCGTGGCCGAGCGCGCCCTCGTGGCGGTAGATGTTCTCGAACACCGTCCAGGGGCCGGTGATCGCCACGCCGCAGCCCAGCTCTTCCCGGAACTCCCGCTCCAGGGCCTGCTCGCGGGTCTCGCCGAAGGCGACGCTGCCGCCCGGCGGTCGCACGCCCTTGATCCGGCCGCGATCGTCGAGGACATCGACCGCCAGCACCGCGTCCCCGCGCCAGGCCAGCCCGATCACCTTGAAGCGGATCGTTTGGGGTGGGCGCCAGGTCGTCACGGCTTCCTCGTCATCCCGATCGTTTCCGTCGATGCGCCCGGAGCGCTACGCGTCCGCTCCCCGCGCCGCGGCCTCGGTCAGGGCGCGGCGAAAATCCTCCCAGGCCGCCGCATCGGGCGCAAGCGTCACCGCCGGCGGGCGCGGCAGCACCAGCGCGGCGGCGAGATCGCCCGCGGCGAGGCTCAGGCCCCGGTACTGCGCGAAATTCGCGAAGGTGACGCCGAGCCCCGGCGGCCCCGCCTCGGCGCTCCCGACCGCGAGCAGTTCGAGCGGCACGGTCAGCCCGCAGCGCAGGGCCTTGGAGAGGGCCTCCTTCAGGCACCACAGCCGCGTCAGCCGCTCGGCCTCCGGCGCGTCGAGGCGGGCGGCGACGAGGCGCCGCTCCGCCGCGTTGGTCTGGCGCGTCAGCAGCGCGACGTTGGCTGGCCGGATCCGCTCCAGATCAATCCCCATCGGGCAGGCCTCGGGATAGGCGACCGCCACGGCGACCGGGCCGGCATGCGACAGGCTGATGCCGAGATTTTCACCGCCCGCGCCGGAGAGAACCGGCTGCTCCAGCACGCCGGGCCGGATCGCCAGGGCCCGCGGATCGAGATCGGGCCGGAGCGCGGCGAGCGCGCATTTGGCCGCGTAGCGCCCGATCAGCAGGCCGTGGCGGCGGCGGGCGTGGAGGCGGTCGGTGAGGAGGGCTTCCTCGTCCCCGTGGAGGAAGCCACCGCGATGGGCGTCGAGCCAGTCGAGCGGCGCGCTCGCGAGCGCCAGGACGGCCTGCATCGATCCGGTCCGGGGGGCGTCGAGGGCGAGGCGCAGGCGCCGCACCAGCGGGCTCGCGGCCTCCGGTCCTGCCGCGCTTTCGGCGCTTTCCTCACACGTCATGACCGCCCGCTCCGTTCGCCCGAGCCAAGAAGGAAACGCGCCATTTCCGCAATGCGAAAGCTCGGGTTCTTCGCCCTCGCGCTGGGCGGCCTGTTCTGCGGCCCGCTCTCCGGCTCCGGTCCCGCTGCGGCGGAAGGCTTGGCCGAAGGCGCGTCCGCGCGGATCGCCGAGGTCGTGGAACGCGCCTACCGCCCGCTCCTGAAGGACTACGACGTGCCCGGCCTCGCCGTCGCCGTGACGCGGAACGGGCAATCCGCCGTCTTCACCTTCGGTCTCGCCGACCGGGAGGGGCGGCGGCCGGTGACGCGGGACACGCTGTTCGAGATCGGCTCGGTCAGCAAGACCTTCACGGCGACGCTCGCCGCCGAGGCGCAGGCGCTCGGCCGGCTCTCCCTCGCCGACGCGCCGGGCCGGTTCCTGCCCTGGCTGCGGGGCAGCGCCCTCGATCGCGTCAGCCTGCGCGACCTCGGTACCTACACGGCGGGCGGCCTGCCGCTGCAATTTCCCGACGCCGTCACCGACGAGGCGGCGATGAGGGCCTATGTCCGGCAATGGCAGCCCTCCGCGCCCGCCGGAACGCGGCGGGTCTACTCCAATCCGAGCCTCGGCCTGTTCGGCGCCGCCGCCGCGGCGGCGCTCGGCGGCGATTTCTCGGAGCTGATGCAGGACCGGCTGTTTCCGGGGCTCGGCCTCGCGCACAGCTTCATCCGCGTTCCCGCGTCCGACATGGCGCGCTACGCCTGGGGCTACGGCAAGGAGGGCCGGCCGATCCGGGTGAACCGGGGCGTGCTCGACGCGCAGGCCTACGGCGTCAAGTCGAGCGCCGCCGACATGATCCGCTTCGTCGAGGCCAACCTCGATCCCGGCCGCCTCGATCCGCCGCTGCGGCAGGCGGTTGAGGGCACCCATATCGGGTATTCCCGCGTCGGCGCGATGGTGCAGGGGCTCGGCTGGGAGCTGCTGCCCTATCCGCTCTCGCTGGAGCGCCTCCAGGCCGCCAACGCCGATGCCGTGCGGTTCGAGGCGCAGCCCGCCGAACCGCTCGACCCGCCGCGGGCGCCGACGGGGGCCACGCTGTTCAACAAGACCGGCTCCACCAACGGCTTCGGCGCCTACGTCGCCTTCGTGCCGGAGAAACGCATCGGCCTCGTCATGCTGGCCAACCGCGCTGTTCCGATCCCGGCGCGGATCGCGGCGGCGCACGCCGTGCTGGAGGCGCTGGCGGCGAAGGATCCCTGATCCCGCTCAGCGCTCCCGGTCGGTGCGGAAGGCGTTGGTCAGGCGCGGCATGCCGATCGCCTCGTAATAGCCCTCGACGCCGGGCGCGGCGGTGAGCAGGAGGGAGGTCTCGGGACCCGCGGCCCTGCGGGTCTCCTCGATCAGCCCGCGGCCGATGCCGCGGCCCTGGCAGTCGCGGGCGACGGCGAGGTCGGAGAGGTAGGCGCAGAAGGCGAAGTCGGTGAGCGTGCGCGCCACGCCGACGAGGCGCCGGTCGAGCCGGGCGGTGACGATCAGGTCGGAGGCCCGCAGCATCCGATCGAGCCGCGCGCGGTCTCCGGCCGGCCGCCGCGGCGCGAGGCCGGACTCGACGAGGACCGCCTGAAAGCTCTCCGCGTCGAGATCCGGTTCCAGCCCGTAGACGAGCGCGCCGCTCACCGGAGGACGCTCACGCCTCGGCGGCGAAGCGGCCGTGGCAGTGCTTGTACTTCTTGCCGGAGCCGCAGGGGCAGGGCTCGTTGCGGCCGACCTTGCCCCAGGTCGAGGCGTCGTCGGGCTTGCGCTCCAGCACCGCCGTCTCCGCCGAGAGCTCGCGCGCGGCGAAGCCGTAGGCGCCGCCCGCTCCGCCGTCGCTGCCGCCATAGGCGAACTCGTTCTCGCCGGTGACCGGGTCGCGGTGCTCGGGGAACATCGGCGGAAGCTGCGGCTCGCCGAATCCCGCCTGCTCGAACCCGCCCTCGGCGAAGCCGTCGGGCTGCTGCTGCATGATCTCGACATGGGCGAGCTGGGCGGTGACCTGCTCGCGCAGGGCCGCCACGAGGCCGTTGAACAGCTCGAACGCCTCCGACTTGTACTCGTTGAGCGGATCGCGCTGGGCGAAGCCGCGCCAGCCGACCACCTGCCGCAGGTGGTCGAGGGAGACGAGGTGCTCGCGCCAGAGGTGGTCGAACACCTGCAGCACCACCTGCTTCTCGACATAGGCCATCACCTCCGCGCCGTTGCGCTCGACGCGGGCGGCGTAGGACTCGTCGGAGGCCTTGCGCAGGCGCTCGCGGATCTCCTCGTCGGCGATGCCCTCCTCCTTGACCCATTCCTCGACCGGAAGATCGAGGTTGAGCAGGTCGAGGGCGCGGGCCTTCAGCCCCTCCGCGTCCCACTGCTCGGCATAGGCGTTCTCGGGGATGTGGACGGCGACGAGGTCGTCGATCACGCCGTGGCGCATCTCGTCGATGGTGTCGCGCACGCTGTCCTGGCCCATCAGGTCGCGGCGCTGCTCGAACACGACCTTGCGCTGGTCGTTCATGACGTTGTCGTACTTGAGCACGTTCTTGCGCATGTCGAAGTTGCGCGCCTCGACCTTCTGCTGCGCCTTCTCGATCGCCTTGTTGATCCAGGGATGGATGATCGCCTCGCCCTGCTCCAGGCCGAGCCGCTGCAGCATCCCGTCCATGCGGTCGGACCCGAAGATGCGCATCAGGTCGTCCTTGAGGGACAGGTAGAATTTCGAGCGGCCGGGATCGCCCTGGCGGCCGGAGCGGCCGCGGAGCTGGTTGTCGATGCGCCTGCTCTCGTGGCGCTCGGTGCCGATGATGTAGAGCCCGCCCGGCAGGTCCTTCTTGCGGCCGGCCTCCGGGTCGGCCTTCTCGCCCGAGGCCAGCACCTTGGCGCGGTTCTCGGCGATCTCGGCTTTCAGCGCCTCGATCGCCGCCTCGCGCTCCGGCCCCTCGGCGAGGTGGCCGAGCTCCTTCTCGATGCGCATCTCGAGGTTGCCGCCGAGTTTGATGTCGGTGCCGCGGCCGGCCATGTTGGTGGCGATGGTGATGGCGCCCGGCACGCCGGCCTCGGCCACGATGTAGGCTTCCTGCTCGTGGAAGCGGGCGTTGAGCACGGCGAACCGCTTGGTCACCCGGTTCTCGCGGGCGGCGGCGTAGACGTCGGTCAGGGCGTTCGGGTCGGAATAGTCGAGCAGCGTGTAGCCGGCTTTCTTCAGGAGCTCGCCGATCAGCTCCGACTTCTCGATCGAGCCGGTGCCGACCAGCACCGGCTGCAGGCGGCTATGCGCCTTGTCGATCTCCTTGATGATCGCCTCGTACTTCTCCTCGACGGTGCGGTAGACCTCGTCGTCCTCGTCGACGCGCTCGATCTCCTTGTTGGTCGGGATGTCGACCACGTCGAGCTTGTAGATCTCGGCGAACTCGTCGGCTTCCGTCGACGCCGTGCCGGTCATGCCGGCGAGCTTCTTGTAGAGCCTGAAATAGTTCTGGAAGGTGATCGAGGCGAGCGTCTGGTTCTCGGGCTGGATCGTCACCCGCTCCTTGGCCTCCAGCGCCTGATGGAGCCCCTCCGAGTAGCGCCGGCCCTGCATCATGCGGCCGGTGAACTCGTCGATGATGACGACCTCGTCGTTCTTGACGATGTAGTCCTTGTCGAGGGTGAACAGCGTGTGGGCGCGCAACGCCTGGTTCACGTGGTGGACGAGGGTGACGTTGTGGGCGTCGTAGAGGTCGCCCTCCTTGAGGATGCCGGCCTCGCGTAAGGCGCCCTCGATGAACTCGTTGCCGGCCTCCGTCAGCGAGACCTGGCGCTGCTTCTCGTCGAGGTCGTAGTGCTCCGGCAGGAGCTGCGGCATGATCCCGTCGACCGCGACGTAGAGTTCCGAGCGGTCGTCCACCGGCCCCGAGATGATGAGCGGCGTGCGCGCCTCGTCGATGAGGATCGAGTCGACCTCGTCGACGATGGCGTAGTGGTGCCCCCGCTGCGTCATCTGCGAGAGCTCGTACTTCATGTTGTCGCGAAGATAGTCGAAGCCGAACTCGTTGTTGGTGCCGTAGGTGATGTCGCAGGCGTAAGCCTCCTTGCGCTGCGCGTCGTCGAGCCCGTGCACGATGGTGCCGACGGTGAGCCCCAGGAAGCGGTAGACCCGGCCCATCCACTCCGCGTCGCGGGAGGCGAGGTAGTCGTTGACGGTGACGACGTGGACGCCCTTGCCCTCGAGCGCGTTGAGGTAGACCGGCAGGGTCGCGACCAGGGTCTTGCCCTCGCCGGTCTTCATCTCCGAGATGCCGCTCTCGTGCAGCACCATGCCGCCGATCATCTGCACGTCGAAATGGCGCTGGCCGAGCACGCGCTTGGCCGCCTCGCGCACGGTCGCGAAGGCGGGCACCAGCAGGTCGTCGAGGCGGGTGCCGGCGGCGAGCTGATCGCGGAAGCTTTGCGTGCGGGCGCGCAGCTGCTCGTCGGACAGCGCGCTGATTTCCGGTTCGAGCGCGTTGATCGCCGCCACGCGCGGGCGAAAGCCCTTGACGCGGCGGTCGTTGGACGAGCCGAAAATCTTCTTGGCGAGGGCACCGAGCATCGTGAACCTGCGGTCGTGAGGTCGTCGCGGGCGGCATCGAGGGCGCCGCCGGCCTGCATTGGGCGGGCTTATAGAGGTAAATATCGGCAGGCGCATCCGGTAGTGCCGAGGCGCCCTCACGAGCGCGCGCGGCGATCCAAGGCCACGCTTGCCTTTGCCCCGAAGAGGTTCCACCTGTGTCGCGCTTCGCGGCACCTGCCGCATCCCGACGAGCCCCGCGGGACGAAGCCGGACGGCGAACAGACCGGCCCGGCGGGGACGACGCCCAAGGAACGACGCTTCCGATGCCGATTCCGTTCTCCCTCCGGCGCGCGAGCGCCCTCGCGCTGATCCTCGCCGCGCCGTGCCTGTCGGGCGCCGCCCTCGCGCAGACGCCCGCCCCGACAGCGCCGGCCCCCGCCACGGCCCCTGCCCCCGCCTCGCCCGACACGGTGGTGGCCCGGGTCAACGGCCAGCCGATCACCGGCGCCGACCTCGCGATCGCGGGCGAGGATCCGGCTTTGTCGCTGCCCGGCGTCGACGAGGCGGCCAAGCAGAACCTGCTCGTGGATTACATGGTCGACCTCAAGGTCGGCGCGCAGGCGGCGGAGGCCGCCAAGGTCGGCGACAGCCCCGACTTCAAGCGCAAGCTCGCTTACTTTCGCGACAAGCTCCTGCTCGACGAATACCTCGAGCGCGAGGCCAAGAAGGCGGTGTCGCCGGAGGCCGCCAAGGCGCTCTACGACCAGACCGTGAAATCGATGAAGCCCGAGGAGGAGGTGCGGGCCCGCCACATCCTCGTGGAGAGCGAGGACGAGGCGAAGAAGATCGCCGCGCGCATCAAGGGCGGCGAGGATTTCGCCAAGGTCGCGGGCGAGGTCTCGAAGGATCCGGGCTCCAAGACGGAAGGCGGCGATCTCGGCTGGTTCACCCAGGAGCGGATGGTGAAGCCGTTCGCCGACGCCGCCTTCAAGCTCGCCCCCGGTCAGGTCTCCGACCCGGTCAAGACCCAGTTCGGCTGGCACGTCCTGCGCGTCGAGGAGAAGCGGACCAAGCCGGTCCCGACCTTCGACGAGATGAAGGAGCAGATCGACCAGTATCTGACCCGCAAGGCGCAGCAGGACACGATCGTCAAGCTGCGGGAGGCGGCCAAGGTCGAGCGCACCGGCAGCGGCGCGACGCCTGCGTCGGGCGACGCAAAGAAGCCGTAAATCCGGGTTTCGGCGCCGAGTTATGCTATGGCCGCATGTCTGAGCAGCGGTATCTGGTATACCAGATACCAGTGTGCGGTGCGATATACGCTGCATCGCAACGCACCAACGGACCTGCCCGCCATGATCGCCCTCGTCATTCTCGCCACCGCCGCCGCCAACGTGATCCTCGTCGCGCTGCTGGCCGAGCGCTTCGGCATCGAGGGAAGCGCTCATGCCTCGGCCGGCGAGCTGGCCAGCCTCCAGGCCGCCGACCGCGCTCCCGCCTCGGCCGTCACCTATACGCTGGCCAACGAGAACACCGTCGCCGCGGCCAAGATCGCCGCCTGACATCGTCCCTCCGGACGATCAGAGCCGCCCCCGCGCCGCCCGGCCGGGGGCGGCTTCTTTTCTGGGCGACGTACCGCCATGCGAGCGACCGTGTCTTCTCGCATCGAATTTGACCATTTCATACCGTTTCCGGTTGATCGCTTCGGTTCAGCCCAACCCCGTCATTCCGGGTTCGCCTTCGGCGTCCCGGAATGACGGGAAGTGGCACCGAAGGAAGCAACCGGAAACCGTATCAGCCGGCCGGAGGGTTGCTGAAAGTGGAAAGCGGTCATTTACACGCAGGCTGAAGATCAGGCTTTTTCACCAGTCTCATGCGCACGCGCTCTCGTCGGGGCAGATCCCCTGGATTATTGATCCAGATCAGGGTTCCCGTGAGCTGCGGGCCTGAAATCCTTCCCATGAACGAGACTGGACGGCCATTGGCATCAGCTCTGAAGCGCACTGCTCCCGAACGGCGATCATACGATGCCTTCGATGCTATTACCGGCTCCATAAGCCCACCTTCGCTCCAATCGAAGCTGATAGACGGAGGTGATGCGGACCTGTCCACTACTATCTGGTAACCCGCAGTGTCACCGCTTTCGGCTTCAGTGCAGAGGCTGGAATAGATCGCCCGATGACGTTCGCTGCCCGCCAGAGCAACGCTTGTAGCCGCACTCGACAGCGCCATGGCAATGCAAGCGGC
This sequence comes from Methylorubrum podarium, assembly GCF_040270385.1. Lineage (NCBI taxonomy): Bacteria > Pseudomonadati > Pseudomonadota > Alphaproteobacteria > Hyphomicrobiales > Methylobacteriaceae > Methylorubrum > Methylorubrum podarium. Next base: position 91,736 of record NZ_JBELQE010000079.1, read on the forward strand.
GGCTGGCCTATAGATCACGTCTGTTCCTCAGTGGCTCTGCACAAGCTCGACCTTAGAACCCCTCGCCAAATCCGCAATGGGTCGCGCACAGGCCCTCGACGTGCCGAGCTGATGCGATTCAGCCCTCACCCAGCCGCCAGTCGATCGGCGCGCGGCCCTGCGCTTCGAGCCACGCATTCGCCCGGTCGAACGGCCGCGAGCCCGGAAAGTCGCGGGCGCGGTTGAGCGGAGAGGGGTGGCCGGAGGCGACGATGCCGTGGCGGCGCGTGTCGATCAACGCCTCGCGGGCCCGGGCCTGGGCGCCCCAGAGCAGGAACACCGCCGGCGCGGCGTGTTCGGAGACGGCGGCCACCGCCTCGTCGGTGAGCTGGGCCCAGCCGAACCGCAGATGCGCGCCGGCCTTGCCCGCTTCCACGGTGAGCGCCGAATTCAGCAGCAGTACCCCGCGCTCGGCCCAGGGCGTGAGGTCGCCGGTGGAGAGGTCGGGCTTGCCGCCCTCGGGGGCGAGCTCGGCCAGGATCACCTTGAGCGAGGCCGGCAGGCGGCGTCCGCCCACGTAGGAGAAGGCGAGCCCGTTGGCGTCGCCCGGCGTGGGGTAGGGGTCCTGGCCGAGGATCACCGCCTTCACCGCGGGCAGGGGCGTCAGCGTCAGCGCCCGGAAGATCGCCGCGGGCTCCGGCAGCACCGTCGCCCCGGCGGCGACGCGGTCATCGACCCGCTTCGCGACCCGGTCCGCGGCGCCCTCCCGGAAGAAGGGCAGGTCGAGCCAGGGGGAGCCGCCGGCGCGAAACGCGGCGAGCGCGGCCTCGACGGGTCCGGTCATCGGCGGTTCCCTCTCACGGCAGCACCCGGATCCGCCCCCCGGTCTCCGCCGGGAGCGGCGAGCGGGCGCGGATATAGGCCATCACCTCGTTGGCCAGCAGCCGTCCGTCGGTGCCGCCGATCAGGACCCGGCCCCTGGCCAGCATCCCGTAATCGTTGCCGCCGTCCAGCATGAAGTTGTTGGCCGCGACGCGATAGGTGCGGGCCGGGTCGAGGGCCGCGCCGCCGACGGTCGCGGACGCGACGCGCCGGCCGGGCGGCGCGGTCGGGTCCAGCGTCACTTCGATTCCGGAGATCTGCAGGAAGCGGCCGGAGGGGCGGCCGAGATCGCGATACCCGTTCTCCAGCGCCGCGCCCAAGGTCGCCCCGTCGATCGCCACGAGCACGGTGGTGTTGCCGAAGGGCAATTCCGAGAGAATGTCGCGCCGGGTGAGCGCGGTGCCGGCCGGGTAGAGCCGGTCGCCGCGGATGCCGCCGCCGTTCATCAGGCCGATCTCGGCGCCGGTCCCCGCCCGCACCGCGTCGGCGACGAGATCGCCGAAGCTCGCTTCCCGCGCCCGCACCATCCCGATCCGGCTGTCGAGGGCGCCGTCCGTCGTGCCGATCACGACGTCGAGCTCCCGCGACAGCTCGCCCCCGAGGCGCCGCACCACCGCCGACGTCTCCGGGTCGGGCGTCACCTCCGCGGTGTCGTGGATGCGGAAGGCGGCGCGCCAGCGCACGCCGCCGGCCTTCGACAGATCCTTCGACGGATCCTTTGACAGATCCTTGGGCGTGACGAAGACGTCGATCGCCGTGACGTAGTGGGCGTCGTGGCTCGACTCGACCAGGACCGTCTGCCCGTCGTCGTGGACGAGGAGATCGTGGTCGTGGCCGGAGAGGAGGATGTCGACGAGGCGCGCCCGCACGATCGTGTCGTCGGTGGGCCGTGCCGTGTGGGCGACGCCGACGATCATCTGCGCGCCGGCCCGGCGCAGGGCGTCCGCCTCGCGGGCAAGCGTCTCGATCTCGGGGCCGAAGCGTAGGTGCCCAGACTGCGATTTCTCCGGCGTCGATTGCAGGGCGATGCCGACGAGGCCGACGCGGACGCCGCCGAGGGTGATCAGCCGCGCATCCTCGATGCCGGGAAGCTGTTGGCCGTCTCCCCCGCGCAGGTTGGCGGCGAGGAACGGGAAGCGCGCCTCCCGCCGGCGCTCGGCGAAGACGGCCGGGCCGAAATCGAATTCATGGTTGCCCGGCACGAACACGTCCGGCGGCGCCAGGTTCAGGAGCTCGACGATATGCGCGCCCCGGTCGAAGCCCGACATCAGCGAGGGCGAGAAGCAGTCGCCGGCATGGGCGTAGAGCAGCGGCACGCCGCGGGCGCGCTCGGCTTTGACCACCGCGTTGAGCCGGGCGAAGCCGCCGCGCCCCTCCGCCTCGTCCATCGCGTAGATGTCGTTGACGAGGAGCAGGGTGAAGGTCGGCGTCGCCGTGAGCGCCGCCCCGGTGCCGGCCGCGAGAAGACCCGCGCCGAGACCGGCGACGGTTTGCCGACGGGTCGGACGCATCGCCGGCTCAGCGCTTGGTGGGCCCGTCCTTGGATATTCCATCCTTGGCGAGGCCGTCCCGCACCGCCTTGGCGTTGCGCCGGAGCGCCGGCAGGATCCAGGCGCCCGAGGCGAAGTAGAGCCCCGCCGACATCGGCTTCAGGTCGACGGCGAGCCGGTCGGCGAGCCCGGGATTCCTCAGCGGCACGGCGGGCGCGTCGGTCTTGCGGTAGACCACCGTGGTGTCCTCGCGCCAGTACTCGGCATGCGGCACCAGCCCGGCGCGGCGGGCGAGCAGGTCGAAGGTCTCGCGCACGTAGCCGTGGACATGGGCGAAGTGGAAGCGCTCGTGCGGCGGCTTGCCGGTGGCGGCCATGTTCGGCACCGCGGCGTAGAGGATGCCGTCGGGCTTCAGCCAGCGGGCCAGCCGCTCCATCGTCTCGGCCGGGTTGCGCAGGTGCTCCAGCACGTGGTGCGTCGAGATCACATCGAAATGGCCGGCGGGGAAGCGATCCGGCGCCTCGGCCTCGTCGAGCACCTCGACGCCGTGATGCGCGCGGGCATAGGCCGCGTAGTCGCGCCCCGGCTCGACGCCGATCACCTCGCAGCCGCGGCTCTTGGCTTCCGCCAGGAACTCGCCGGACCCGGAGCCGAAATCGAGCAGCTGCGCCCCGGCCTTCAGCTTCGGCGCCAGCAGGTCGGCGCGGAACTTGGCCTCGCGGGCGGAGCGGTTGAGGTGGTGGCGCGGCGGCCCGCCGGCGAAGGCGAGCTGGTAGTCGGCCCGGTAGGCGCTCGCGTAATACGCGGCCAGCTCGTCCGGCGTCGGCATCGGATCGGTGCGGATCAGGCCGCACTGGGTGCAGGCGATCGAGCGCAGGGTCTTGAGCCGCCGGTCGGTCTCGGCCACGGTGACGGCGTCGCGGCATCCGCACAGGTTGCACGCGGCCGGCGCTCCCTCGTAGGGGTAGCCGGTGAACGGCACGAAGTGCTTCAGGAAGTAGCGGGGGGACGGCATGTCGCGCTGGCCTCCGGAGCGATTTCGGGCAAAGGGTTTGCGTGAGATACGGGCCGCCCTCTCGGATGAGAGTCTTGGCCTTGGAAAGCCGCCTGCTCTAGATCGAACGGCCGGCCCGCACAACCGGATCGCTTGCCGCCGTGAGCTTGCCGCCATGAGGCCGCGTTGAGGAAGGCGGGACGCCCGTGACCGGAAACCCGATGAACGAACGCGTCGAACCTGACACCCTCCTGCGCGATCCCTTGCGCGATCCCTTGCGCAATCCCGTGCCCGTCGCGCCCACCGCCCTGCCGCCCGACCACCCCGCGGTGAGGACGGGCCGCGTCGGCGTGCTGCTGATGAATCTCGGCACCCCCGAGGGCACCAGCTACTGGCCGATGCGCCGCTACCTCAAGGAGTTCCTCTCCGATCGCCGGGTGATCGAGGTGCCGCGGCTGATCTGGTGGCCGCTGCTCAACCTGATCATCCTGACCAAGCGCCCGGGGCCGAAGGGCCGCGACTACGCCAGCATCTGGAACAACGCGCTCGACGAGGGACCGCTCAAGACCATCACCCGCGGCCAGTGCGAGAAGCTGCAGGCAGCGATGGGCGATTCCGTCGTGGTCGATTGGGCCATGCGCTACGGCAAGCCGGAGGTGAGCCTGCGCATCCAGGCGCTTCTGGACCAGGGCTGCGACCGCATCCTCCTGGTGCCGCTCTACCCGCAATACGCGGCGGCGACCTCCGCCACCGCCTGCGATCAGGCCTTCAAGGCGCTGATGCAGATGCGCTGGCAGCCGTCCGTCCGGGTCTCGCCGCCCTACCACGACGATCCCGTCTACATCGAGGCGATGGCCCGATCGATCCGCGAGGGTCTGGCCAAGCTCGACTTCGAGCCGGAGGTGATCCTCACCTCGTTCCACGGCGTGCCGAAGAGCTACCTGCTCAAGGGCGATCCCTACCATTGCCAGTGCCTCAAGACCGGCCGGCTGATCCGCGAGGCGATGGGCTACACCCCCGAGCAGATGCGGGTGACCTTCCAATCGCGCTTCGGCAACGAGGAATGGCTCAAGCCCTATACCGACGAGACGGTGCAGGCTCTGGCCAAGTCCGGCGTCAAGCGCATGGCGATCGTGGCGCCGGGCTTCACCGCCGACTGCCTGGAGACGCTGGAGGAACTCGACGGCGAGAACCGCCACTATTTCGAGGAGAACGGCGGCGAGCAGTTCGCCTACATCCCCTGCCTCAACGACACCGACCTCGGCATGCGCGTGATCGAGCACGTGGTGCGGCGGGAATTGCAGGGCTGGGTCTGATCCGATGACGCCGCGCGCGCTCCTTGTGGCGATCCTGCCCTGCCGGGATCTCGACGTGTCGGAGAGCTTCTACGCTCGGCTCGACTTCACCCGCGATGCCGGGCAGGAGGCGTGGCAGGACACGTACCGCATGCTGAGCCGGTCCGACGGGTCTCGCCTGCATCTCCGGCAGGCGGAGGACGGCTGGATCAGCCCTGAGCGCAACCCCTTCGGTCTCTACCTCTACGCCGATGGCGTGGAGGCCCTGGCCGCTGCCTTCGCCCGCGAGGTCATCGGTGCCGAAGGTGCGCAGGCGACGGCCTGGGGGATGCTGGAATTCGCGGTGTCCGATCCGGACGGCGCCCTGGTGCGTGTCGGTAGACCGCTCCAGGGATGAGCCCTGCGCTCGGAGAAGAGTGCCCTGGACCCGCCCGTTCCAGGCCCTAACGTTGCCTTGCGCCCCCTCGGAACCCATGCTAGGCGACAGCCGCGCCGCGGGGAGACCGTTCAAGGCCTTCCGTGCCCGGTGCAATTCCAATCCCCACGGACTTTGAGTCGCCGCCGTCACGAGGCGGGCGCAAGGGACCGGCGGGCAAGGATAAGAGAGAGCGACGGGTGGCGCAGAACGGTTCCGAGGGTCCCCTGCTGGCCGGTGTGGCGGGTCGCTACGCGTTGGCCCTGTACGAGCTGGCCCGCGACGAGGGTCAGGTCGACGACGTCGCCAAGAACCTCGACGCGTTCGACGCGCTTTACAAGGAAAGCGCGGATCTCCGCCGCCTCGTGAAGAGCCCGGCCTTCTCGGCCGAGGAGCAGACGGCCGCCGTCGGCGCCCTGCTCGACCGCGCCGGCATCGCGGGGCTCGCCGCCAACTTCATCAAGCTCGCGGCCGCCAACCGCCGCCTCTTCGCCCTGCCGGACATGATCCGCGCCTATCGCGAGAAGGTGCGCGAGGCCAAGGGCATCGTCCGCGCCGAGGTCCGCGTCGCCGAAAAGCCCTCGGACGCGGTGATCGAGGAGATCAAGGCCTCGCTGCGCGACGTCGCCAAGAGCGAGGTCGACATCGACCTCCACATCGACCCGAGCCTGATCGGCGGCATCGTCGTCAAGATGGGCTCGCGCATGGTCGACGCCTCGCTCCGGACCAAGCTCAACAGCATCCGTCTCGCCATGCGGGAAGCCCGCTGAGGGTTTTGAAAACCCTCGCGGAACCGACCCGACACCCGAACAGACACGCACCCGACCTTTAAAGAGGCCCGACGATGGACATCCGCGCCGCCGAGATCTCCGCGATCCTGAAAGAGCAGATCAAGAATTTCGGCCAGGAGGCCGAAGTCACGGAAGTCGGGCAGGTGCTCGCGGTCGGCGACGGCATCGCCCGCGTCTACGGCCTCGACAACGTCCAGGCCGGTGAGATGGTCGAGTTCGAGTCGGGCGTGCGCGGCATGGCCCTCAACCTCGAGCAGGACAATGTCGGCGTCGTGATCTTCGGCTCCGACCGCGAGATCAAGGAAGGCCAGACCGTCAAGCGCACCGGCGCCATCGTGGACGTGCCGGTCGGCAAGGGCCTGCTCGGCCGCGTGGTCGACGGCCTCGGCAACCCGATCGACGGCAAGGGTCCGATCCAGTCGACCGAGCGCCGCCGCGTCGACGTGAAGGCCCCGGGCATCATCCCGCGCAAGTCCGTGCACGAGCCGATGGCCACCGGCCTCAAGGCGATCGACGCCCTGATCCCCGTCGGCCGCGGCCAGCGCGAGCTGATCATCGGCGACCGCCAGACCGGCAAGACCGCCATCGCCCTCGACACCATCCTGAACCAGAAGCCGGCCCATTCGGGCACCGACGAGAACGCCAAGCTCTACTGCGTCTACGTCGCCATCGGCCAGAAGCGCTCCACCGTCGCCCAGTTCGTGAAGGTGCTGGAGGACCAGGGCGCGATGGAATACTCCATCGTCATCGCCGCCACCGCCTCGGACGCCGCGCCGATGCAGTTCATCGCGCCGTTCGCCGGCTGCGCCATGGGCGAGTACTTTCGCGATAACGGCATGCACGCCGTGATCGTCTACGACGACCTGTCGAAGCAGGCGGTGGCCTACCGCCAGATGTCGCTGCTGCTGCGTCGCCCGCCGGGCCGCGAGGCCTATCCGGGCGACGTGTTCTACCTCCACTCGCGCCTGCTCGAGCGCGCCGCCAAGATGGGCGACGCCGCCGGCAAGGGCTCGCTCACCGCGCTTCCCGTGATCGAGACCCAGGCCAACGACGTCTCGGCCTACATCCCGACCAACGTGATCTCGATCACCGACGGCCAGATCTTCCTCGAGACCGACCTGTTCTACCAGGGCGTCCGCCCGGCGGTGAATGTCGGCCTCTCGGTCTCGCGGGTGGGCTCCTCGGCCCAGACCAAGGCGATGAAGAAGGTCGCCGGCAAGATCAAGGGCGAGCTGGCGCAGTACCGCGAGATGGCGGCCTTCGCCCAGTTCGGCTCCGACCTCGACGCCTCGACCCAGCGCCTGCTGAACCGCGGCGCCCGCCTCACCGAGCTCCTGAAGCAGCCGCAATTCTCGCCGCTGAAGATGGAAGAGCAGGTCGCGGTGATCTACGCCGGCGTCAACGGCTACCTCGACAAGCTACCGGTCAATCAGGTCCGTCCCTTCGAGGACCAGCTCCTGAGCACGCTGCGCTCGAAGCACCAGGACTGGCTCGACTCGGTGCGCGACTCCAAGGACCTCTCGGACGCCAACGCCAACACGCTCAAGGGCGTGATCGAGACCATCGCCAAGTCCTTCGCGTAAGTGTCGGTCGCGTAAGACGCACTGTCCCTCCCCTTGCGGGGAGGGGTAGGGGTGGGGGTCGGGCAGAAGGCACCGCCGCGCCCCATCCCGCACCACCTCCGGCTCCTCCCCACAGGGGGGAGGAGAGGCTCTCTCGAACGGATCCGGACGCCCGCCGATGCCGAGTTTGAAGGATCTGCGCAACCGCATCACCTCGGTGAAGGCGACGCAGAAGATCACCAAGGCGATGCAGATGGTCGCCGCCGCCAAGCTGCGGCGCGCCCAGACCGCCGCCGAGAACGGCCGCCCCTACGCCGAGAAGATGGCCCAGGTGCTCGGCAACCTCGCCGGCAACCTCATCGGCGGCGTCGGCGCCCCGCGCCTGCTCTCCGGCACCGGCCGGGACCAGACCCATCTGCTCGTGGTCTGCACCGGTGACCGCGGCCTCGCCGGCGCCTTCAACTCCTCGATCGCGCGTCTCGCCCGCGACCACGCCAACCGGCTGACGGCCGAGGGCAAGACCGTCAAGATCATCACCGTCGGCAAGAAGGGTCTCGACATCCTGCGCCGCCAGTTCCGCGAGCAGATCATCGCCTCGCGCGACATCCGCGGCAACAAGCCGGTCGACTACCCCTTCGCCGCCGAGATCGCCGACGACATCCTCAACCGCTTCGAGGCCGGCGAGTTCGACGTGGCGACCCTGTTCTACTCCGAGTTCCGCTCGGTGATCTCGCAGATCCCGACGGCGCAGCGGATCATCCCGGCCGAGCTGCCCGAGGCCGACGCGACCAAGGGCAATGGCAAGGCGGCCGGCGCCGACGCGGCGATGGAGTTCGAGCCGAACGAGGAGACCATCCTCGAAACCCTGCTGCCGAAGAACCTCACCGTCCAGATCTTCCGGGCGCTCCTCGAGAACGCCGCCTCGGAGCAGGGCGCGCGCATGAGCGCCATGGATTCCGCGACCCGCAACGCGGGCGAGATGATCAAGAAGCAGACGCTGGTCTACAACCGCACGCGTCAGGCGATGATCACCAAGGAACTCATCGAGATCATTTCGGGCGCGGAAGCGCTCTGACCGCCGCATAAAGGATCTATCGCAATGGCGAACACCGCTTCCCCCTCCACGGCGTCCAACGCCAAGGGCCGCATCACCCAGGTCATCGGCCCGGTCGTGGACGTGCAGTTCGACGGCTACCTGCCGGAGATCCTGAACGCGCTCGAGACCAAGAACCAGGGCAACCGCCTCGTGCTCGAGGTGGCGCAGCAGCTCGGCGAGAACACCGTCCGCTGCATCGCCATGGACACCTCGGAAGGTCTCGTGCGCGGCCAGGAGGTCTCCGACACCGGCGCGCCGATCAAGGTGCCGGTCGGCCACAACACGCTCGGCCGCATCATGAACGTCATCGGCGAGCCGATCGACGAGGCCGGCCCGATCGAGGCCGACACCTTCCGCGCCATCCACCAGCCGGCGCCGTCCTACGACGAGCAGTCGACCGAGGCGCAGATCCTGGTGACCGGCATCAAGGTCGTGGACCTGCTCGCCCCCTACGCCAAGGGCGGCAAGATCGGCCTGTTCGGCGGCGCGGGCGTCGGCAAGACCGTGCTGATCATGGAGCTGATCAACAACATCGCCAAGGCCCACTCGGGCTACTCGGTCTTCGCCGGCGTCGGCGAGCGGACGCGTGAGGGCAACGATCTCTACCACGAGATGATCGAGTCCAACGTCAACAAGAACCCCAAGGAGAACAACGGCTCGGCCGAGGGCTCCAAGTGCGCGCTGGTCTACGGCCAGATGAACGAGTCGCCCGGCGCCCGCTCCCGCGTGGCCCTGACCGGCCTGACCATCGCCGAGCAGTTCCGCGACGAGGGCCAGGACGTGCTGTTCTTCGTCGACAACATCTTCCGCTTCACGCAGGCGGGTTCGGAAGTGTCGGCGCTTCTCGGCCGCATCCCCTCGGCGGTGGGCTACCAGCCGACGCTCGCCACCGACATGGGCGCCCTGCAGGAGCGCATCACGACGACGACCAAGGGCTCGATCACCTCGGTGCAGGCGATCTACGTGCCGGCGGACGACCTGACCGACCCGGCGCCCGCCACCTCCTTCGCCCACCTCGACGCCACGACCGTGCTCTCGCGCTCGATCGCCGAGAAGGGCATCTACCCGGCCGTCGACCCGCTCGACTCCACCTCGCGCATGCTCTCGCCGGCGATCCTCGGCGAGGAGCACTACGACGTCGCCCGCCGCGTCCAGCAGACCCTGCAGCGCTACAAGTCGCTCCAGGACATCATCGCGATCCTGGGCATGGACGAGCTCTCGGAAGAGGACAAGCTGACGGTGGCCCGCGCCCGCAAGATCGAGCGCTTCCTGTCCCAGCCGTTCCACGTCGCCGAGGTGTTCACCGGCTCGCCGGGCAAGCTCGTGGCGCTGGAAGACACGATCAAGGGCTTCAAGGGCCTGGTCGAGGGCAAGTACGACGACCTGCCGGAGGCCGCCTTCTACATGGTCGGCTCCATCGAGGAGGCCCAGGAGAAGGCCAAGAAGCTCGCGGCCTGAGGCCGGCCGACGCTTCCAACCCGGCGCGCGGGACGGGCACGACCCGCGCGCCGCTCATCCTCTCGCGGACACCTGACGCATGGCCACCTTCCATTTCGATTTCGTCGGCCCCGAGCGGACGCTGTATTCCGGTGAGGTCGAGGCGGTGCAGCTTCCCGGCGCCGAGGGCGAGATGACCGTGCTGCCGGGCCACGCCCCGGTGCTGACCGCCCTCAAGGTCGGCGTCATCACGGTCACGGAGACCGCCGGCAACGGCAAGCGCATCTACGTCCAGGGCGGCTTCGCCGATATCGGCCCGACCAGCGTGACGGTGCTCGCCGAGCGCGCCGCGCCGATCGAGGAAGTCACCCCCGCCATGATCGACAAGGAGATCGAGGCGGCGGAACTCGCCCGCGACGCGACCCAGGACTACGCCAAGCGCGAGGCCCTGAACGCCCAGATCGTCCAGATGCAGGAAGCCAAGCACACGCTGAGCCTCTGATTTTTTTGGAGTTTCGGGTTCTGGGAAGGCGTCGGGAAACCGGCGCCTTTTGTTTTTGGCGGAAGACACGCGCCCGCGGACCCGGCCGGGGAAGCCGTCCTGTACGGCCTCCGGTCGATCACTTCAGCCGCCGCTTCTCTCCTCCCCCTTGTGGGGAGGAGGCAGGAGGTGGGGGTGGTTCAGAACGCGGCGGTGCGGTGCCTTCTGCACCACCCCCACCCCGAACC